>NZ_KE384612.1:66124-66474 GCF_000426905.1 Dolichospermum circinale AWQC131C | reverse complement strand
GAGAGGGTAATTGATTTACAATTTGCCCCCCGTCCAGGAGAAAGTGCGCTTTATCACCTCTATGCTGAAATTATGGGTAAATATAGCAATGTGATTTTAACTGATGCTAGTAACGAAATTATCACTGCTGCCCATCAAGTTAGTCAACAACAATCTAGTGTGCGTCCCATTCAAACGGGACAAAATTACGAAAAACCGCCAAAATTAACGGGAAAAACCCCCAATTTAACCGAATCTCTAGAACGTTGGCAAGAACGGGTAAGTTTAGTACCAGGGGAAATTAAGCGCCAATTACTTAAAAGTTACAGTGGTTTAAGTTCGGCTTTATTAGAGACAATGTTACTAAATGC
>NZ_KE384612.1:58406-66114 GCF_000426905.1 Dolichospermum circinale AWQC131C | reverse complement strand
TCAGATTTTACCTGATACAAATACGGACGTATTAACCCCTAAAGATTGGCAAAATTTATTTGAATGTTGGCAAGAATGGTTACAAGCTTTAGAATCAGGTCAATTTAAACCTGCTTGGACAAAAACCGGGTATACAGTTATGGGTTGGGGTGCGGTCAAACCTACAAAGAGTATTCAAGAGTTACTTTACCGTTACTATTCTGATCATCTGAATCAACAGTTATTTGTGCAACTGCGACATCAGTTAATTCAGAAATTAGCGCATATTCTAGCTAAATTACGTATTAAAGCACAGACTTTTAGCGATCGCTTGCAACAATCAGACCAAGCGGAGGAATATCGGCAAAAAGCCGATTTATTAATGGCAAACCTGCATCAATGGCAACCAGGAATGCAGAATATAATATTACCAGACTTTGAAACAGAAAAACCTATATTAATTTCTCTTTTACCAGACAAGAACGCTGTTCAAAATGCCCAAAAGCTTTACAAACAGCATCAAAAGTTAAAACGCGCCCGTGGGGCTGTCGAACCGCTGTTATTTGCAGTGCAAACAGAAATTGATTATTTAGAACAAGTAGAAGCCGCAATTTCTCAGATAGATAACTACCAAAACCCAGAAGATTTACAGGCGTTAGAAGAAATCCGTGACGAACTAATTGATCAAAAATACTTAGAAGACCTAGAATACCGCAGCCGTAGCAGCAACGAAACCCCCGGTACTAATTTTCATCGTTACCGCAGTCCCAGTGGCTTTGAAATCCTCATTGGCCGGAATAACGTTCAAAATGACCAATTGACATTCCGTGTCGCTGGAGACTATGATTTATGGTTTCACGCCCAAGAAATTCCGGGTAGTCATGTGCTTTTGCGTCTAGAACCGGGTACAATTGCGGAAGAAGCTGATTTACAATTTACCGCCAATTTAGCCGCTTACTTCAGCCGGGCCCGTCAAAGTGACCAAGTACCAGTAGTGTACACCCAACCCAAGCACGTCTACAAACCCAAAGGAACTAAACCAGGACTGGTAGTTTATAAACACGAAACAATTATTTGGGGAAAACCACAAGTATTAGTCAGCGGTTAGTTTTGATCAGGTTATTAACCTTCTCTTCTTTCCGCAAATAGAAAGTCTATTCACCTAAAGACAGATATTTTTTCAGATATTTTCATCAAAAAATTGTACTGGCTGTTACAATCTTGTTAAGAAAAGTTGCCCGTTGAATTTTAGGAACGCGCAATTTGGTTTTGACTCCACTGAGAAGACAACACGAACAACGTTTTTTTTGCAGACCAGCCTGTGGGAGGGCTGGTCTTTTTGTTGACGTGGAAGCCTAGAAACTGAAGGTAGTTCTTAAAGCACCAATGACGACACTATCATTATTCTTATTGTGATCTGGGGCTGTTAACCAAATTACAGCAGGAGTAATGGTGATATTGTCGCTAACTTTATATTGATAAAATCCTTCAATGTGATAGGAGGTATCTGGGTCCTTTGTTACTCCAGCAGCAGTAGCAGTAGAATTTGTGACCTTTGGTTCCATACCAACTATAACACCAGCTAAGTTACCTTTTTTACCGAAATCTGGTAAGCCTAGAGTAACAGCATAGTTCCAAATTTCCGCCTTTCCTTTAGTACCAGTCAGGACTTGACTATTGGTATATCCAGCCCAACCACCGACAACAAGTTTATTGCCAATACCTAAAGATGTTTGTACACCGTAGGAATTACTGGAAAAATCTTGTCCACCAAAGCCAGAGGTCGCGTTATTACTACCTGTAATGAGTGGTTGGTTATAGGAATTGATATAAGTCAAACCAAGAGTAGTGCGACTACTGGGCTTCACAGTTAACTGCGCTAAAGCACCGTAAGAACCATCAAACAAACCATTTCCAGGGGTGGGGTTATTAGCATTAGGAGTCAAATAGCCTAAACTGAGGGCTAATTTCTTACCAAACTGATGATTAATTCCTAGTCCTGCACCACCTACTTGACCATAAATTGCGTTTCTTGTGCCAAAAGTTGACAAAGCACCAAAAGAAGCATCACCATCAAAAAGGTTGACTGTATTGGTAAGATCATCTGGTGCGCCTCCAGTAGCAATTAGTTTTGCTTGTGTATTTTTGCTAAGAGGAAAGGCATAGGATAAAGTTCCTATACCAACATTACCACTGGGACTACCACTAGCAAAAAACAAGTTTCCTTCTGAAGTCTGAATGTCGGGACTGTTGATATTATTGCTTTCCAACCTCGTCAGCAGTGTATCTCTTCCTGTAAAGCTGCTGACAAAATCTAGTCTGGTTCTTGCCCCTAAAGTGGTACTTTTATCAGTAATGTCATTATTACCGACCTTTTTACCGGAGACAACATCACTCACAACTGCCACAACCTGTCCCTGTAGCTTGGTGGTAGTTGAAAATTGATTAGCTTCCAATTCAGCGGTTTTCGTTTCTACAGTGTCTACACGCCCCTTTAAGGTGGCTAGTTCTGAAGAAAAGTCCCTTTGTAATTTTTGGATTGTTGCTAAATCTTGCTTTGATACTAAATCACTGGTAGCAGTGGCAATTAGTTCATTTACTCGATCTAAACAAGCATTTAAACCTGCTGCAAACTCATATCGTGATAACGCTCTATTACCACGGTAGGTATTATTAGGATAACCTGCGGCACATCCGTAGCGTTCTACTAATGATTGTAACGCTTGAAACGCCCAATCACTAGGTTGCACATCGGATAATTGAGATACGGAGGTAACTTGTGACATCACCTCTTGTTGATTGTTTGTATTCAATTGTTGGGAATTGGTATCAGCCTGGAGTTGATTATGTGCTGGTATTTCTTCAGCCCACGCCCCAGAACTTGTGCATAGTATAGCACTGATCACAGTGGAACTAGCTAGTAAATATGTCGAGAACTTTTGCATTTTTCTTCACACCTGTTTTTGCAGTAGATGATGCTATACCTGATCTAAAAGTAGCATAGCTATCAATAATTCCTATCAATATACTAACAGTTAACAGTTCCATGTAGATTTTTTAACGCAGAAAAGTTAAGAAATCTTTATGAAATGGGAAAATTAAAATCCTACTACACAGCAGTATTACCTCAAATGCCAAAAAAGTTTGTAATTCTTGATACGATAATCATGTTTTTTACTAGTTACTTATCAATTTTGTGAGAATGAATCTCATTATAAGATACAATGCCAATGAAGTTTTATGATCAACCATAAACTATGAAGAGTCCTAGACAAGTCGCAGCAAATATCAGAAAAAGAAATTTCTTACCCATAATTGCATTAGTAATGTTATCAGCGATTTATGGATGTACTACTACTAATAGTAGTAAAATTGTTAATGAAGAGGCGACACCAGCACAGAAACTACCAAAGACTAAAGTAGTTACAACATTCTTACCTGTTTATTTATTTACTAAAGCGGTAACTGGAGATGTAGCAGAAGTAGATATTTTAGTCAAGCCTGGTACAGAGATACACGAATATCAAGGAACACCAGCAAATGTAAAAGCGATCGCTACAGCCAATGTAGTGATAAAAAATGGTTTAGGGTTGGAAGAATTTTTGTCTGATACAATTAAAAATGCCAGAAATTCCCAATTAGTAGAAATTGATGTTAGTAAAGGTATTGAACCTATTAATAAAATTTCCCCCATAGATAAGACAGTAGGAGGAGAACATGATCATGATCATGAACACACATTTGGAAATCCTCATATTTGGTTAGATCCAGTTTTAGCAAAACAGCAAATCATCAATATTCGAGATGGTTTAATTATTGCAGATCCAGGGAATAAAGCCAATTATGAAACTAATGCAGCGTCATATATCCAGAAACTAGATAATTTAAATAATGAATTTCAACAGACCCTGAAAAAAACACCAAACTGCACTTTCATAACTTTTCATGATGCTTTTCCCTACCTTGCGAAACGCTATAACCTGAAACAAGTAGCAGTAGTAGAAATTCCCGAAAAACAACTTTCACCAACAGATGTTCAAAAAATAGTGAATACAGTTAAAAAATACAAAACTAAAGCCTTATTTAGTGAACCCGGTTTAGATAACAAATTACTGACAAGTATTTCCCAGGATTTGCAGTTAACTGTGAGGACATTAGATTCTTTAGAAACTGGTGATACCAATCCAGAGTATTATTTTAAAGCTATGAAAACTAATTTGGAAAGTTTAGCTTCTGGGTGCAAGTGATGATTAAATAATGATTAGAGGTTGTTTGAAAAACCATGGAATGTACAAATAAAACCCTGTCTTCTTAGCAGGAGTTAAATATTGAAATTTTTGGAGTTTTAGAAAATACTTTTCAAACATCCTCTGAAAGTTTTAGTAATGCTAAACTACCGAACAAATCAAATCAGACTGCTATATATGACTATAAATTATTGGCATCTCAAATCCTAACTTACATGATCAACAAACAAACAGAAATTACATTACCAATATTAAAAGTTTCCGGGTTAACAGTCTACCAAGGTAAATATATAGCCGTGCGAGATGTTTCTTTTGAATTATTACCAGGAACAGATACAGCTATAGTTGGTCCAAATGGTGCGGGAAAAAGCACTTTAATTAAAGCAATTTTAGATTTAATTCCCAGAAGTGCGGGGACAATTGAAGTTTTTGGTCGGCCAATTTCTAGATTAGGAAATTTGCGTAATTTTTTGGGTTATATGCCACAAAACTTTATTTTTGATCGCAGTTTTCCAATTTCAGTTAGTGAATTAGTAGCTTTGGGAATAGCTAACAGAAAAAACTCATTTTTTTCATCTTTCTCATTTTGGCCAGCAAAGCAAGAAGCATTAGCAGCAGTTACAGCGGCATTATATCGTACCGATGCCTATCACTTACGTAATCAAGCCATTGGAACACTTAGCGGCGGTCAACTTAAACGAGTATTATTGGCCTATTGTTTAGTAAGTCCGCGAAAACTGTTAGTATTAGATGAAGCTTTTGCAGGGGTAGATGTTCAAGGGACAACAGATTTTTATGCGTTATTAAATGAATTAAAACGAGAACAAAATTGGACAGTGTTGCAAGTTTCCCATGATATTGATATGGTAAGCCATCATTGCGATCGCGTCATCTGTCTGAATCAAACTCTTGTTTGTTCTGGTAAACCAGAAATAGCCCTTTCTCCGCAAAATCTCTTAGCTACCTATGGTCCTGGTTTTAGTCGTTATGAACATCATCATTAAGTGAGGTAATAGGTAATAGGTAATAGGTAATGGGTAATTATCATGATTTCGTGAATTTATTGCAATTTCCTTTTATGCAGCGTGCCATTATTGGTGCTGTATTAATGGGAATATTAGGGGGTTTATTAGGTAGTTTTGTGACTTTACGTCAACTATCTTTTTTTAGTCATGCTGTTGGTCATGCAGCCTTAGTAGGTGTAGCATTAGGCGTGTTACTCAATACTAATCCTACTTGGATGTTACTACCTTTTACTTTAATTTTCGGAGTTGTTGTTCTTTATTTGATTGACAAAACAGATTTAGCCAGTGATAGTGTTCTCAGTATAGTTCTATCTGGATCATTAGCGATCGGTGTCATCCTCACCAGTTTTATTAAGGGATATCGCGGTAACTTAATGGGTGTGTTATTTGGCGATATTTTAGCCATAGATAACACAGATTTAATTTTAACACTTCTGGTACTCATCTCTAGTAGTATTTTCCTCTTATCAACGCTACAACAACAAATATTATTAACTCTCAATCCCGATGTTGCACAAGTACAAGGAGTACCTGTACAACTTTATCGCTATGGATTCGTTATTTTGCTTTCCCTTGCTGTAGCCGTAGCGATTAAAGCTGTTGGTGTTTTGCTTGTCAATGCGTTTTTAGTGATTCCCGCTGCTACAGCCAAACTCATGAGTCACGATTTCAGCCGTTTTCTGATTCTATCGGTGGTTGTCGGTTCTAGCAGTAGTATCGCGGGAATGATGGTTTCTGGCTTGTTTAATCTGGCTTCTGGACCGAGTATTGTCTTTGTGCAGTTTCTCTTATTTGTGGTTGTGTTTACCTGGGTTAAATTGACAATCAAAAACAGCTAAGTAGGTTGGTGTGAAAAATTGTCGCTATGGCAAGGGAACAGGGAACAGGGAACAGGGAAGAAGTTTTGAGAGATTTTACTTTTCTTCACATTATGTTGGTTATCTCACGTCCATCTACCTAATTAAAATTTTTTTTGCAAAACCCCTTGACTAATCTTTTTCCCCATGCTAAAGTTAGTAAACGTGGTCAGTAATCAAGCCCACGCCGGGATAGCTCAGTTGGTAGAGCAGAGGACTGAAAATCCTCGTGTCACGAGTTCAAGTCTCGTTCCTGGCATTCAATCAAATTAACACCAACACAACTGCCCCAATTTTTCTAGATGCTACGAAAACATCATCATGGCTAAAGCCCTGACTACAAAGCGTTGACTACAAACGCAGGAAGTAATATATATCATAATTTAGTTCTGTTAAATGCGTAAAATGCGCCCTGCTGGAATTGAACCAGCCTGAAGACGAATTATGAGTTCGTTGCCTCCCCAATCGGCCAAGAGCGCTTATTCACATGGGTTTCAACCTGACGCTTTTTGGTTTAACCAGTGACCCTCGATCTTACATTATCCATAATACACCATCTCACTATAATTTGGCAACCCATGAACAATTATTAATTACGTTTAAATGCTCAAAATCTGATCAAGTATGTAATGAGGTGAATTTTTTCAGTATTGACAAGGCCAAACTTTAAAATCCCTAATACTATATAGTAGCATAGAGATTAAACAAATTCCCAATCCTATTTACCCCAGTTGCTAGTTATTCAAACTTAGGATAGTTATGAGTAATACCATGACTACACCAAGAGAAAATTCTAGAACTTACCTGCTACCTGTTCCCTTTATGTCATAATTTTTTAGCAATGCAAATCAATACTACTGTACTCCTAACCTTAATTTTGTTAACCCTGATGTTGGGAGCAAGTTCCGCAAGTGGTTTTTTAGGATTTAAATTAGGAAGTGACGCGCTCAAAGGTGTCACTACACCAGATGGTCGTCCCGTCAATAAATTTAACAGCAGCAAGAGTAATAACCCCCAACAGGGAACTGAAAGTTTTCTAAAAGAGGAAGATATTCTCAAAGCTGTCAAGTCAAGAATTAACAATAAAAACCAAAGTAACAAACCAGAAAAGTCAGCAGAAGAAGAGATTAAAACCGACAAACCTCAAGGACAGGAAAAACCCAAACAAGTAGCAGAAGAACCCCTACAACCAGGATTTCCTGTTGCTGCTGAAAGTGAAGGTGTAACCATGTCTGTACAGTCCGTGCGCTATTCTGGAGGTGATTTATTGCTAAGAGTAAATATGCAAAATAAAGGAACTGATTCTGTAAGGTTTCTCTATAGCTTTTTAGATATTACTGACGATAAAGGAAGAACTCTGAGTGGAATTACAGAAGGTTTACCAGCAGAATTACCTGCCAAAGGAGCAGAAGTTAAAGGTACAATTAGCATTCCCACGGCCTTACTTGATGATGTCAAACAGATATCTCTGTCTTTAACTGATTATCCAGCCCAAAGACTTAAATTACAATTGTCTGATATTCCTGTAGAAAAAGGAAATTAATATTCAGTTTTGGATTTTGGATTCAGGACTATTAGCGACAGCGCAACCCAACAAAAG
>NZ_KE384612.1:56413-56889 GCF_000426905.1 Dolichospermum circinale AWQC131C | reverse complement strand
CGGGAATTAAATATAGATCCTGATACAATTTAATCCCGTTACTAGGTTACTCTGTTGCTTAACCTAACAGGTTGTTTTAAAAGTATAAATTCATAGAATTTATACAACAGATTAAACAAACAAAATACCCTTTAGTCATGTAGGTTGGGTTAAGCGACAGCGCAACCCAACAAAAGATATAATGAAGATGTCTGAATCATGATATCCAGGATTTAAGGATTTACAGGATAAATGATTTTTGGTAAATAGGATAGCTATTATTGGTATTAACTTAACGTAAAACCTTTAACCCGCCTGGGAATGAATTCCCAGTCTCATAGCAAAAGTCATCTAAAGATGACTGAAATAATCCGAAAAATTTTTAGTAAACTTTAGTTTACTTTGGTTATTAGCCCTGATAGCGAAGCGTGGCGTAAGCCATAATTCATTTCTGGGCGGATTAGGTCAGCGCAACCTAACAAAATAATAATATAATG
>NZ_KE384612.1:55859-56098 GCF_000426905.1 Dolichospermum circinale AWQC131C | reverse complement strand
AACTACATCTAAGACAAATAATTCTACTTTTCAAATGTCTAGAATGGTTATGGAAAGATAGAAATGATTTCTATGCTGCGGGAAATCTCACCATTTACTATAGTCCTAGTCAGAAAAAATCTGAATATTTTCGAGGTCCAGATTTTTTCGTTGTCTTGGGAACAGAACGCAAAACTCGGAAAAGTTGGGTAGTTTGGGAAGAAGATGGTAAATATCCTAATTTCATTTTAGAAATTCTT
>NZ_KE384612.1:1862-55488 GCF_000426905.1 Dolichospermum circinale AWQC131C | reverse complement strand
TTTCATTTAGTAGACGGAGAATATCAACCTTTAGAAGAAAATCAGCAAGGACATTTGTGGAGTTGTCAGCTAGGTTTATATTTAGGAATATATCAAGGACTATTACGGTATTTTACACCAGCAGGAGAGCTAGTTCCCACACCTGAAGAAACCGCAGAAAAAGAAGCGAGAAAGTCAGAACGTTTAGCAGCAAAATTGCGGGAATTAAATATAGATCCTGATACAATTTAATCCCGTTCCTGGGTTAAGTAACAACGCCACCTAACAACAGCTTTAATAATCTTGAGTTTCTTGGCATCAAACCAACCAACCTAACTGATATAATGGAACTGAGTATGAATATGGGTAAAACTATGACTACCAAACAGATTACAGAGTATTTCAACTTTCTCTCCCCGGAAGACATCCGACTAAAAGATTCACGTATTGGGATTGAAACAATTCTTTATGAATACATTGATTGTGGACGTTCTCCAGAAGAAATTACCCAAATATATAAATCAATTTCCTTAGAACAAGTATATGCGACCATTCTTTATTATTTGCAAAATCAAGAAACTGTCAGCGCTTACATAAAAAACTGGATGGAACATGGTCATAAAATGAGAGAACAACAAAGACTTAATCCCCCACCAGTGTCGGAAAAACTGCACCAACTCAGAATTGCCAGACAAGCGAAAAAGCCAGCATGACCTTAAAATATTTAATTGATGAAAATGTTAATCCTCTATATCCAAATCAAATTAGATTACGAGAACCTGATATTTTGATTAAGGTAATAGGAGAAGCGAATATACCCTCAAAAGGTACATTAGATCCAGAAATTTTGTGTTGGTGTGAGAAAAATAATTTTGTATTAGTGACAAATAACCGAACTTCCATGCCTGTACATTTAGATGATCATGTTGCTATTAATCGCCATATACCAGGTATTTTCATCCTTAATCCAAATTTAAGTATTGGTGAAAATATAGAAGAATTAATATTAGTTGCTTTGGCTTCAGAAGACAATGAATATCAAGATAGAATAATTTATTTACCCTTACCATAAAAATAACTCAATTGGTAATATAGCTTGGGTTTACCATTCCTTTTTTGAGAATTACCATACAGCTAATTACATCTTAATTGATTGATGAACTATGATGAAATCGTTCTGAAAAATATAGCTGAGATGACAAACCCAGATATAAAGCCCACTGTACAGCTAACTTAGGAAATTTTGTTTTATGTTTGTTCATGACACAAGCCGTCTAGACTTCATAAATGTTAGGATTGCCACAGAGTGAGAAACGCGTAAGAGAAGGAAAAAAAACTGAATGGCAGAATTTGAAAAGTCAATATCCTTTGATGGACGGGATATTCGACTGACGGTTGGCCTACTAGCCCCCCAAGCAGGTGGGTCGGTTTTGATACAATCAGGGGATACAACTGTTTTAGTGACAGCCACAAGGTCAGCAGCCCGCGAAGGTGTTGATTTTTTGCCACTGACGGTAGATTATGAAGAAAGACTGTATGCGGCAGGAAGAATCCCCGGAGGAATTATGCGCCGGGAAGGTCGTCCACCGGAAAAGGCAATTCTTACCAGTCGTCTGATTGACCGCCCGCTGCGTCCTTTATTCCCTTCCTGGTTACGGGATGATTTGCAAGTTGTGGCCTTAACTATGTCCATGGATGAACAGGTCCCTCCCGATGTGTTAGCAGTGACAGGTGCTTCAATTGCTACCCTCATTGCCCAAATTCCCTTTAATGGACCAATGGCCGCTGTGCGAGTAGGTTTAGTGGGTGATGATTTTATTATTAACCCAACCTACGCAGAAATTGAAGCGGGAGATTTGGATTTAGTCGTGGCTGGTTCACCTGATGGGGTGATCATGGTGGAAGCTGGTGCAAATCAATTGCCAGAGCGAGATATTATTGAAGCGATTGATTTTGGCTATGAAGCTGTACGGGATTTAATTCAAGCCCAGTTAGATTTGCTGGATGAATTGGGTTTAAAACTTGTGCAAGAAGCACCACCAGAACCAGATCAGACCTTAGAAAATTATATCCGCGATCGCGCTAATCAAGAGATTAGGAAAATATTAGCGCAATTTGAGTTAACTAAAACTGATCGTGATATTGCTTTAGATGCAGTTAAGGATAGTATATCTGATGAAATCAAAGCTTTATCAGAAGAAGACCCCATTCGCATCGCCGCAACAGCAGACTCCAACGCCCTTAGTAATACTTTTAAAAGCATTACCAAATACTTCATGCGCCGTCAAATTATCGAAGATAATGTGCGCGTTGATGGGCGTAAACTTGATGAGGTACGTCCTATATCTTGTCGAGTTGGTATAATACCCAAACGAGTACATGGCAGTGGTTTATTTAACCGGGGACTGACTCAGGTATTATCAATGTGTACCCTTGGTACTCCTGGAGACGCTCAAAATCTTAGCGATGACTTGCAACTAGACCAAGCTAAACGTTATCTGCATCACTATAACTTTCCTCCCTTCTCCGTCGGCGAAACCAAACCCTTACGCGCCCCCGGTAGAAGAGAAATCGGACATGGTGCATTAGCGGAAAGAGCATTGTTGCCTGTATTGCCACCTAAAGATAAATTTCCCTACGTAATTCGCGTAGTTTCCGAGGTGCTTTCTTCCAACGGTTCTACTTCCATGGGTTCAGTTTGCGGTTCTAGTTTATCCCTCATGGATGCTGGTGTACCAATTACTAAACCCGTTAGCGGTGCGGCTATGGGCTTGATCAAGGAAGGAGACGAAGTGCGAATCCTGACTGATATTCAGGGCATTGAAGACTTTTTAGGTGATATGGATTTCAAAGTTGCCGGTACTGATACTGGTATTACCGCTTTGCAAATGGATATGAAAATATCCGGGTTGTCTTTAGAAGTCATCGCCGAAGCCGTCCACCAAGCCAGGCCAGCGCGGTTGCACATTCTGGAAAAAATGCTCCAGACTATTGACACCCCCAGGGAAGAAACTTCACCCTATGCCCCCCGGCTACTGACAATTAAGATCGATCCTGACATGATTGGTCTAGTCATTGGACCTGGTGGTAAAACCATTAAGGGCATCACTGAAGAAACTGGTGCAAAAATTGACATCCAAGATGATGGTACTGTCACTATTTCCGCAGTTGATGAAAATAGGGCTAAGAAAGCACGGAACATTGTTCAAGGCATGACTCGTAAACTCCATGAAGGTGATGTTTATATCGGTCGTGTTACCCGGATTATACCTATTGGCGCTTTTGTGGAATTTTTGCCCGGAAAAGAAGGCATGATTCACATTTCTCAACTCGCTGACTACCGCGTTGGTAAAGTTGAAGATGAGGTCGCTGTTGGTGATGAAGTGATTGTCAAAGTGCGAGAAATTGACAATAAAGGTCGAATTAACCTCACACGCTTGAATATTCACCCAGATCAAGCAGCAGCAGCACGGGAAGCAGCAGCGGTAAACCATTAAATCCCCTGTTGGATTTTAGATTTTAGATTACGGATGAATCGCAAATCTAAAATCCGCGATGCCTTGCTAGTAGGCATCGCTGTTGTGTTGTTTAAGCTGTTAAGCAGCTAAATTGTACAATCCTAATATGGCTAAATCTTCCGGTGCGGGCATACTTAGGCAATCTCAGTACCATCCCTATCTGGTATAGTTATACACTAATACTCTAAGTCCTTTTTTTATCTAACCACAGAGGCACAGAGGACACAGAGAGAAGAAAAATGCTTAACTAAGTTTTATTGCTCTACAATTGTAATTTTTGATTTTTGACCTAACCTAATTTGATGACTTTGTTTCTGCTGTCTGAAAAATTATCTCCGCTAATGTCTGTAATAGTTCTTGCTCATTATAAGGCTTGGAAAAATAGGCTTTTGCTCCTAATTTCATTGCCAGTTGAAGGTGTTTATTGCTACTGCGAGATGTCAGCATAATTACAGGAATATCTCTCAATTCTTTATTGGCATTAATTCGCTCTAAAAAGCTATAACCATCCATTCTGGGCATTTCAATGTCGCAAATTACCCCTTGGACTTGTAACCCATTTTCTAGCTTTTCTAAGCCATCTTGACCATCTTTCCCTTGTTCTACTTGATACCCACCTTTTTCTAGGGTTAGGGCTAAGTAGCGACGCACATTAATGGAGTCATCCACAATCAAAATTTTCCCTTTTTGACGGGGGTGTTTAGTTGAAATGGCTACTTTTGACGGTTTTAAGAAAGCAGTCTGTAATCTTGTTGTCGGTAACTTACGACTCAGATGGGGAGGTTCACAATTAGTAATCCATAACACTAGATCATTAGTATTAACTAGGGGAACTACCCGACCATCACCCAGAATTGTACAGTTATTAAAACCACTCGGTAGAGGAATATTACCTTCTACTTGACGAATAGCTACTTCCTGTTCACCCCAGCAGCGTTCTACCTGCACCGCAATCTGTTGATGGTCATGTTTGACTATTAATACACTTATAGCATTAATTATGGGCGGAGTTTCTAACTCTAGATTATGGGAGCGGGGGCAATTAAACTCAAAGTAACTATTTAAACGCAGTAATGGTAATTGCGTATCTTGCCATTTAATCAATTCTTTACCATCCTGGAGAAAGATTTGCTGATTTTCTAGTAAGAAAATTTCCTCTATGACATCTGTATAAAATGCCAACAGTAATCCATCACTCTCTACTAATAAGATTCGCGCTACGGATAAGGTAAATGGTACTGATAAAGTAACTGTCGTCCCCAATCCTATTTTAGTATCAACATTTACATCTCCTCGCGCTAATTTGAGGTTATTACGCACTACATCCATTCCCACCCCCCGACCAGATAAAGTTGTCACCCGTTCTGAGGTACTAAACCCTGGTTCAAAAATTAATGATAGTAGTTCGTCGTTACTCGCACTCGCTAATAAAGAATCATCTAAACCCATTTTTAAAGCGCGGTGACGAATTTTGTCTAAAGAAATACCTCGACCATCATCACGGATAGTAATCATCGTCCGATTACTATGGTAAAATGCTTTGATTTCAATCAACCCTTGTTCGGGTTTTCCGTGAATTTTACGGGTAACAGGATCTTCGATTCCGTGATCAAAAGCATTGCGTAATAAGTGCATTAAAGGCTCATTTAATGCTTCCAAAATGCTCCTTTCAATTAAGGTATTACCACCTTCAATTCTTAACTGCACATTTTTTCCATACTCCACATTCAAATCTCTAATGGCTCTAGGAAAACGCTCGACTAAATCTGAGAAAGGACGCATCCTCATCTGAGTTAATTGTCTTTGTAATTGTTTAGAAGTTTTATTCAGTTTCCTTGCTATTTGATCTGCATCATCAACACTTAATTGAATATCACTTGTAACTTCTGCAACTTGCACAATAGTTTCCATGACATCTTGAGATAATACATCTAATTTCTGATAGTAATTTTGTTCTAAACAGTTATTTTCTGTTTCTTGATTATGATGATTGATCAGATGATTATGAGTTATCATTTTTCCATAAGCTGTCCGCAGTTCTTGATTCTCTTGATCAAGAATTTGCACTCTCTGATTTAAACTACGAACCAATTTACGTAATCTTTCTACTTGCACATTCAACCCATTTTTTTGAATAATAATTTCTCCAAATAAATCATAAATTTTTTCTAAATATTTTCCAGAAATTCTCACTGTATTTTCATGATTTTCACGTTCTTTATGAGGTAAATTAATATCACCTTTGCGCTGTTCATTAGATTTATCATCTATATCTATATTTAAAATCGGATCTTTTGCGGATGAAACTCTATCAAAATCAGGAAATTCGACGGCGTTAATTTCTGGAGGTAGTTCTATATCTGCTAATAATTGCCAATCATAACTAACAGTTTTTGATTGATTTACTAAATTATCTTGGGAATTTGATAATAGGTCTTTATCACTATCAATTTTATTATTAATAAACTCACATAAATCAATTTTTACTGGTAAATCATTCCCTTGATTACTTAATACTAGATACTGAGACTTTTTCCATGATTCTAAAGCTAGATTAGCAATTTCCACGCAGCGTTCAGGATAGGTTTCTAAGTAATTAATCACTGATTCACATAGTTGGGTAAATGCTTTTAACTGGAGCATTTCTCCTAAGCCACTTAACTCAGTAGCCATGATCAGTAATTCGGATCTTAATTCTGCTTGATTATTATTTTTTAAGCGAGATTCTAGAATTTTTAAATATTCTTCAACTTCAGTTTCAAATAACAAAAGGATAAGTTGATTATCTTCTGATGATAGTTCTGATGATATTAATGTTGTAATATTCTCCGAAGAAGGCTCACCTAAACGCTGATAAAGTTGATCAAAAATTGGGTAACAAAATTCTCTAAGAGAACTATGATCTAAATTGTTACCCTTTGAAAGTAATTCAACAATTCGCCGTAGCCAATCAACACCAGATAGTAATAAACTTTGTAAATTGGTGTCTAGTTCTAGGGAATTTTTCTGAGTTTTTAAAACTTTAAAAGCATCTTCTAGACGGTGAGCTAAATCACTTAATACGCTAAAACCCATCATGGCCGCTCCACCTTTAATAGAATGCGCGGCTCGCATTGCAGCATTAATTTTTTCTAATTCCATGTAGTTGCTGCTGTCAATTCCCAGCAAGATCCCTTCTAAAATGTTGAGATAATCAGTTGCTTCTTCTAAAAATTGCATCTGGATTTCCAATTCTTTATCTTTAGTCATTAGTGAGTATTCCTTAGTTATTAGTTATTAGTTATTAATTTCAGAATCACAAGATCAATTAGCTGTAAAGGTCTCGACAGTCTCCTTTAACTGCTGAGAAATATCTACTGCTTTTTGCAAAGATTGAGAAATTTGGTGATAATTATCACGGTTAAATCTTGATATATTTGTAATGTCCTTAACAGTTTGAATAACAATTTCTGATGTTTGTATTTGAGATGTAGTAGCACTTAAAATTGACTGCACTAAGGTATCTATTTGCCCTGATACATTAACAATTTGCTGCAAACTTTCCTTGGCATTTTTGATAATATGGCTACTTTCAGCGACTTGATTAGTTCCTGTTGTCATTCCTTGTATTATTTCACCAGTTTCTCGTTGAATTTTAGCAATTATTTCCTCGGTTTCCTGGGTTGCAGTTGCAATTCTAGCGGCTAATTCTCCTACTTCCTCTGCTACTACAGCGAAACCTTGACCCTCTTCCCCGGCTCTTGCAGCTTCAATTCCGGCATTAATTGCTAATAAATTAGTTTGCATAGCAATTTGATTAATTACAGAAACTACACGAGAAATCTGTTGAGAAGATTCCCCTAAACGTTTCACTTTTTTAACTATTTCCGAAACTGTTTCTTGGACTAAAAAAATGTTTTGCAATGTTAAATCCATTGCTGCTCCAGTTTCCGTCGCTGCATAGTTAGCATCGTTAATAATTGTGACAGCTTGCTGTGCTATATTAGCGATAGATACTATAGCAATAGTCATATTATCAATGGTTTCTAAGCTACGGTTATTTTGTTCAGATTCTATGACTGCTTCTGTGGTTAATTTTTGAATAGATACATTTATTTCATCAACAGATTGTTGAATTTGATTCACAATATACTGAAGATTATTTGGTACATCTTGTCGTTCTCCAGTGTCTTGATCATTGTTTAATTTACTATTTGTTTTTAATTTTTGTATCTCTTTATTCCCCTGAACTAACCAACCTACAAACAATGTCATCACTAACCCAATTACCGAAGTTGCACTCGCAATTAATAGTAAAAATTCCTTTTGTGGCTTGAAGGCGATCGCTGTATCTTTGGTAACAATCAACCACCAATTGATATTTTGTGAATCTGATAATTTTCTCAATGGTACATAAGTAACTAGTTGCTGATTTTGATTATTTTGGGCAACTTCTGTAAATGTCTGAATATCTTCATCATTTAAAATATTAGCTAAACCAGGATAAATCTCCTCACTATCTTGACCAAATAAATTTTGATAGGAACTAATCAAAATTCTGCCCTTTTCATCTAAAAAATAATATTCCTGAATATCACTATCATCTGTATGACTTTTGACTAATTTCTCTAAATATTTTATAGGTATACGGGTTCTGACTATACCAATGGTATTACCCTTGATTCTATCTTTAATTGGTGCAGCTACATAAATCACTGCATTCCCATTTTTAACTATTTCTGGTTGACTAATAATGGGAGTATCTTGTTTAATTACCTCTTGGAAATAGACCAGTTTTTTTTCTGCCTCTAAAGATTCTCCTCCTGATTTCATAATTACTTTTCCATTCAAATCAAATACAGCCACGCTATCATAAACCTTACCAGTTCTTCTCAAGCTATCTAAGGTTTCTTGGGTTTTTATATTAATTCTGCTGATATCAATTTTGTCTTTTTTGTTGGATTTGTCTGTTTTTTTGTTACTATCATTACTCAAGAGTTTGATATTAGACAATACCCGAATATCGTCATAGCGTTGTCCAATAAAATTATTAACCGCATTACTTAAGCTAATTGCCTTAGTTTCTTGAGATATAATAATTTGTTTAGCCATCAATTTACTACCAAAACTATAAGCTATCGCCCCAATTCCCAAGATCGGTAAACTGCCAATAGCTATGGACAAAATAATGGGTTTTATCCTCGATTTAAGTTGCTGTAAATATTTGAATCTATGATCCAAATTCTGGGCGTGACTAGAATTTTCTCCCTGAATATCAATAACTTTCACTGGAGAAATTAAAGATACTTTATTTTGAGAATCACCGCTTTTTCTGATGTCATTTTTCTTCAACATACTATCCTCACACTAAATCTATAAAACAAAAACATTCAACCCGGATTTTCTAGGCATTAATTTTAGTCAACACAGAGAATAGCCGACTCTAAAATATGTACAGCATCCAATACTAATAATATTTCTTCTTCTTCCACTACACAACCACATAAATAAGGTACTAAACTAGATGCTACTTGTCCTACAGGAGAACGAATATTATCAGCCATAAACTTAGTTGTTCCTTGAATTTCTTGGACAACTAAACCTAAAATCATTGATTCTATTTGAATAACAATGATATTATATTGATGTAACTGATGGTCAATGTATTCTAAATTAAGCATTTTCGGTAAATCAACTACCCAAATTATATGACTACGCCAATTCATCAATCCTAATATACAAGCAGGCATATTTGGAATAGCTGTCACCGATGTCATGGGTACGATAATTGCTTCTTGAGTATGAGCAATGGATAAAATAGCACCCGTTTGTTGATTGAGTTGAAATTTAAGATAGCCATTTTCACTGGTGTTATATATGGCTTGATGGTTAAAATCAAGTTGTAATTTTTTCATGGCTGGAGCGAGGATTATTAAAATTAATTTATTTTGGTTTTATAGGATAATTAATTCCAAGTTGCAAAACAAATACTTTTTCAAATCAAGTCTAAGAGGATGTTTTTCAAGTGCAAATTAATACGATTTTTAGCAATGAGCAACCGCTTGTACAAAGATTGAAGATTTTAACTTTTTTATTGATCCATGCAGTTGGAGTTAGCCTGCATACTAGCGTTTACTCTTGTTGTGGCAGAGCTTGATGGATTCTGCCAATACGTTTAAAACATCCTCTAGATACAATTAAAGTTTCAATTACCCAAATTGTAGACTCAAATAAATTAGGATCTGCTTATGGATATTTGAGCAAACTGTTGTAGAGGTGAGAATCTTGCCTAGCTGAACTGGAAATAAATTGGCAATAAATTGGAAATACGGAAATACAGCAGCAAGTCAATGAGGTACAAGTTTAAACCATAAAGCCTTGCAGCTAAAGAGTTTTACTACTAACCGCTGACTGCTGATAGCTACTGTAAAAAAAGACAGAAAACTCAGTGAATTATTTTATCACTATTCCTGCCAAAAATTACTAAAAAAATTAGCATTAAAAAAATATAATAATTGAGTGATTAGCAATTCCATAAATAAATCGGAGCGGCGGGATTCGAACCCACGACCTCCACTACCCCAAAGTGGCGCGCTACCAAGCTGCGCTACGCCCCGTAACTGTAAACTTAAAATTTGGTCAACTTAAAATTTTTAGAATTTTGGACTGGGGATTATACCAAATTTGGGAATCTAAAAACTAATCAAGTTGCTCTGACGAGCATATCACAAGGTTAAGGAAAATTGCAAGGGGTTTTTCAAAAAACTTTTAGCATTCCTATTGCTTGCAACAAACCAGACACGGCAGGAGCTTCCCATTTACCCTCTGTACCCCGTCCTGTATTCAAGATAAAGCGGAGATTGTAGGATTGGGGATAACCTTCTACCTCCATCCATAATAAATCACTTTCCGCTTCACAGGCAATTTTTTCTTCCTCCATTAATTCTGTAGCTAGATGCTTCATGGTATCTGCAAGCTGATTCAAAAGGCGACAAAATTCATTTAATTCCGCTTCTGTTAATTCAATCGCCCAATCTTCCGTACCAACTAATCCTTTGAATTGTACTGCATCTGGGTTCCAACCTAAGCGCCAACCCGTACCACTTTTGATAACTCGTTCCATAACTACATAAACTACATATTTTGAAACTACTACTATTGTGGATCAGTCTGTTGCAATCTGTTAATTAACCCAAATCCCAAATTTCAAATCCAAAATGCTATAATTTTGTAGCGATCGCGTTAAAATCTTAGCCAAGCTATTTAATTTAATTGACGTTCCTATTCGCACACTTTGCGGTTAAGATAGTATATTCGTTCTATTAAAACTCCCGTCCCAGCAATTTTGAAAAATCCTATACTTTAGAGGTAAGAATGGCAGCTAATACCGAGACTTCTGGCAAGCAAAAAGCGTTAAATATCGTACTTGGACAAATTGAGCGTAGCTTCGGTAAGGGGGCAATTATGCGCCTGGGTGATGCTACCCGCATGAAGGTAGAAACAATATCTACTGGTGCGCTTACCCTAGATTTAGCCTTGGGAGGGGGTTTACCCAAAGGACGGATAATTGAGATTTACGGACCAGAAAGTTCTGGTAAAACTACCGTTGCTCTCCATGCTTTGGCAGAAGTCCAGAGAAATGGGGGTATTGCGGCATTTGTAGACGCGGAACACGCCCTAGATCCAACTTACGCCGCCGCATTGGGTGTAGATATTGAAAACTTGCTGGTTTCCCAACCAGACACCGGCGAATCAGCCTTAGAAATAGTTGATCAACTTGTGCGTTCTGCGGCGGTTGATATTGTCATTATTGACTCCGTAGCCGCCCTAGTCCCCCGCGCTGAAATTGAAGGGGATATGGGTGATATTCACGTAGGTTTACAAGCTCGCTTAATGAGCCAAGCCTTACGTAAAATAACTGGTAATATTGGTAAATCTGGATGCACAGTTATTTTTATTAACCAGTTGCGGCAAAAAATCGGTGTCACCTATGGTAGTCCAGAAACCACAACTGGTGGTAATGCGCTGAAATTTTACGCTTCTGTACGCTTGGATATTCGCAGAATTCAAACCTTGAAAAAAGGTACAGATGAATTTGGCAACCGTGTAAAAGTGAAAGTAGCTAAAAATAAAGTTGCACCACCTTTCAGAATTGCCGAATTTGATATTATCTTTGGTAAAGGAATTTCTACTCTGGGTTGTTTAGTAGACATAGCCGAAGAAACTGGAGTTCTTTTGCGTAAAGGTGCTTGGTATAGCTACAATGGTGAAAACATTTCCCAAGGTAGAGATAACGCCATTAAATACCTAGAAGAAAAACCAGACTTTGTAGCCAAAGTTAAAGAACAAGTTCTGGAAAAACTAGATAAAGGTGCAGTAGTTTCTGCCAATTCTGTCACCCAACCCCATGACATTGAAGAGGAAGAAGAAATTGATTTAGAAGAATAGAAAAAAAATAGAGATGTTACTGCTAACATCTCTACAGTAAAAATCTTCTCAAACTCTTGTTCTGTATGGCTGTAACGACTCTAGGTCAAAAAAATTCTTTACTTTATCAAAGCCCAATTTTTAATCACACTCACTAATTCACTAGGATCATGAATTAAAAAATTTGGGTTTTGTTTACCTAGTGCTTCCGAAGAATTAAACCCCCAACTGACCGCAATTACCTTAATATTCGCCTTTTTAGCAGATTCCACATCTCTAGTTTCATCTCCTACATAAATCACCGCCTCTGGTTTAAACTGTTTTTGACGCAAGACATTATTAATAATTGTGGTTTTGCCAAAAATAGTTACTCCTGAATAAATAAAGTCAAACAAATTATCCAATTTATGGCACTTGAGAAATTCATGCACATTTTCTTGAGAGTTAGAAGTAATAATTCCCAGGTGATAACCTTGATCATGAAGTTCTACTAATGCGGCTTTAATTCCATTAATAAGATGCAATTCGTGGATTTTATGCTTTAATTCTCCTTTTACTTTTTTCACAAGAAAAGGGATTTTGAATAGTGAAACACCAGAATATTTAATAATCTCTCTGGCTGGTAAGTTTCTCAGTAGTGCTAATTCTTGGGAATTAATCGGAATATATCCAAATTCCCTAGCTAAACGATTGGCAATAGTTACAAGAGCATCTACTGTATCAGCAATCGTCCCATCAAAATCAAAAATTATTACTTTCTGGGTCATTATTATGCTTGGATACGTCAAGATTAGCGCGAGCATTACGTCGTAACATTTCTGGTTTAATGCGTCGCAAAGGTGATGCTAGGAATCTTTTATCCCACTCCTCATCTGATATTTGTGCCAATTCTACCAGCTTGGGTTGCAAATTTTGAGGATAAGGATGAAAATCAGTTACATCAGTCACTTGAGCAAACCGCTGATTCCAAGGACAAACATCTTGACAAATATCACAACCTGCTACCCATCCTTGTAAATGAGGTTTAATGTCTGGTGGTAGCTCTTGATCCCGATTCTCTATGGTATGATAGGCAATGCAGCGATTAGCATCTACTACAAATGGTTCAGTAATTGCACCTGTAGGACAAGCTTGTAAACAACGAGTACAAGTTCCGCAATGTTGTGTACTCGGTTGATCCTTTTCTAACTCTAGATTAGTTAATACTTCTCCTAAAAACACCCAAGAACCATATTTCCTGGTAATCACATTACCATTTTTAGCAATCCAACCAATCCCAGCTTTTTCAGCCCAAAGTTTATCTTGGATTGGTCCTGTATCTGCATAATAACGCGCTTTTATATCCGTACCCAGAGATTCTAGCCAACTAGCCAATTCCTTCAGCTTTTTGTCCATGACTCTATGATAATCCCGACCCCAGCCGTAGCGAGAAATTTTGCCATATTCATCACCCTGGGGGCGTGCATGGGGAGTATAATAATTCAATGCTACAGATACAAGCGATCGCACTTCCGGCATAACTAAACTAATGTTCTCACGCCGGGGATTTTTCATCCATTCCATATCAGCGTGATAACCCATTTTTAGCCAATCTCTCAATTTTTGTATTTCTGTCCCTTCTAAATCAGCCACAGCAGCAATTCCCACCTCATGAAATCCTAACTCTTTGGCCTTTGCTTTGACCACTATGCTGTTAATTGATGTACATTCATTCATTTTTCTTATGGGAAATTTAGCAAAGACAAAGGAGATGATCAGTATATCATCAGGCCAGGCTATGATCCCCTAGTTTACTATTCCTGATTACACATATATGTAAATTTTATTTGCAATTTGTTAAGAAATAATGCAATATGGGATGGAAGAGGTCAAGCAACCCAGAGTGATTAACCTCCTAACTTAATTCATAGACCTTGGAGAAATTATGACATTCACTTCTGATTCAGCTTCAACCAGATTTTCTGGAACTTTTAACTATCAAACCACCGACGCTATCCCTGCGACTATTGCTGTATTTAAATCCCTGAGCGTAGATGACCAATTAGCAGTGCTATGGTATGCCTATACAGAAATGGGTCGCTCTATTACACCAGCAGCCACAGGTGCAGCGCGTTTGCAATTAGCAGAAGGTCTTTTAAATCAAATTAAACAAATGTCTCACCCAGAGCAGTTAGAAGTCATGCGCGACTTGGCTGCTCAAAAAAATAGTTCCATTTCTCGCGCCTATGGTATTCTCAGCGTCAACACCAAGTTGGCTTTCTGGTACGAATTATCGGAATTAATGGTGAAAGGCTTTGTTATTCCCGTACCAGCCGGTTATCAACTGTCCCGCGACGGTTCACGAGTTTTAGAAACCTTAAAAGAATTAGATTTTGGTCAACAAATTACTGTTTTGCGGAAAGTAGTCTCAGATATGGGTGTAGACCCCCTAGCTGATTAGATTTTGGATTTTGGATTTTAGATTTTGGATTTTAAATTCCCCACAAGGGATTTAAAAATTTCGGTGTTGCTGATTTTAGGGATGAAAATGATACTGCATACATTCAAGATCCTTGTAGAGACGTTCCATGGAACGTCTCTACCTCCAAAAATCATACTCCAATTCAGCAACGCCAAAATTTCTATATCCTCATAAACTCAATATTTACCCATTTTAGAAGTTACGCAACTGTCACAATAATATCCATAAATAGTCAGTTGCGTAATATCACTTTTTTCTTAGCCTAAACCCATTTTTTTTAATCTTGTATTTCTTCCTTCGCGTCCTTCGCGCCTTTGTGGTTTATTTCTAATCTAAATTAATACAGGTAAATATATGACCGTTGCTAAATTCTCACCACCAAGGAGACTTGAGATTTCAGGAGTCACAGAAACAACAATTTTAAATTACTTTACTACTTTAAATGCTGGGGAATTTACACAAACCGCTGCTTTATTTGCGGAGGATGGTATTATGTATCCACCATTTGAATCTGCTATTATCGGACTAGATGCGATCGCTTCTTATCTTGACAAAGAAGCGCAAGATATCAAAGCCTATCCGCAACAAGGAATAAGTGAGAATTTACCAGAGCATCATACTCAAATTCAGGTGACAGGTAAAGCGGAAACTTCTTGGTGTGGTGTCAATGTCCTGTGGTTATTCATTCTCAACCAAAATAAACAAATCACTGAAGCTAAAATCAAGCTTTTAGCCTCACCCCAAGATTTGCTGTGCTTAAGGCCACCCGATAAAGAATATACAGTTGATCCCGTTTAGCCTTTAGCAGCAGTAGCTTGAGCTAAAGAACGGAATAGCAATTTTCTACCTAGTTCGATATCAGACTGTGAACACTGCCAATCTGGATGTGCTGTCATTAACAAGCTATCTAAGGTTTCCTGATCAAAAAGATGCCATACAGCAGCATCATTAATTTTTGATTCTAGACCATAGCAGTTAGGAGAAATACAGTGAATTATAGAAACGCTGGAAATTCTCGCCAAACTCATCATTTCACCGGGTTGGAGAGAGCGAAACTGACGGATAACTTGTTTAAATTCAGTTATAGAAGATACTAAGAGTCCGGGGATGGCCACTGTTGCTTTTTTATCTCCATTCACCGCAATCCAGTAATGACGACTAGGATCAATTCCTTCTAACCAAGGTGATTCATCATCTAGACGATAGCGGGGTGATAGGCAAAATAAAGCTTCCATAGTTGAAATTCTATCAAATTAGGGATTTTTATGTTTAGTAACCAAATAATCGGGATCATCTGCAAGCAGCCCTATATTCACAGTATTTAATAAGTTAAACTGATATGTCAAATAAATTTAGCAAAAGTTATTAATTAAGTTAATATTTCTTAATCATTAATTTAAGGATCAACATTTATCTGCCAGCTACGCGCACTAATAGAAATAAACCTGTCCCTAATCCAAATAAATTGGGTAGCCATGCACCGATTAGAGGAGAAAGAATACCAGCCTGTGCTAAAGCTCCAGAGACGGATAATAGTAGGTAATAACTGAAAATGACAATCACACTAATACCAAAACTTGTTCCTCTTCCAGTACGTTGAGGTATACTGCCCATAACTGAGCCAACTAAACCAAAAATGACGCAAACAAAGGGAAAAGCGATTTTTTGTTGTATTCGCACTTGTAATTTGCGAATTTTTTGATCATTACCACCCAAACGTTCGATTTCTAATTGTTCTAAAGCTTGGGAAATATTCATTTCCCCATAATCCCGGCTATTTTCCGCTAAAGTTAAAGGTGTGCGAGGTAGTTGTAATTGCTGATGTTCAAATCGTAAAATATTCCGATATGATTGATCAGTTGCTATTAAATAAATAGTCCCATTATAAAAATCCCAAACTTGTTTTTTACCGTTCCATTTAGCTGATTCAGAAATAACAATTTGATTAACTCCGCCGCGAGAACGGTCTATAATTGTTAAACCTTTCATTTGTTTACCATCAAATTGATCAGCATAAAATAGGCGAGAAAGTATTTTATTTTTGCTCCCATTTGCTTCGTTAATTTCTCGATATTCAGGATAATAAATATTTTGTTGTTTAAAAGAAGGTTGATCTGATTTCAGTGCTGCTTCTAGGGTAACAGTAGCTCGATAATTTGCGGCTGGAGCAATTTGTTCATTAAATATATAAGTCATGATCGTAACTGCAAAACTTAACACTACAGCAGTTAAAACCATCCGATAAACACTAACACCACAGCCACGTAATGCAATTAATTCACTTTCGCTGGAAAGACGACTATAAGTCATTAAAGTAGCTAACAAAGTGGACATGGGAAAAGAATAAACCATGACATAAGGTAGCTTTAATAAGAAAACTTCTAAAGCGATGTTAAGTGGTAAACCAGATTCTACAACTTTTCTTAATAATTCAAATAAACTATCAATTGCTAAAACTACAGAAGTAAATGCACCGACACCAAATAAAAATGGTGGCAGTAGTTGGAGCGCCAAATAGCGATCCATGATAGAAAAGGAAAATAGGGAGATGAAAGGAGAGAATGATTTAAACTGTTGAGATGTCATGATTATGTTTCGCGCAAAGATATAAAGGAGCAAAGGCGCAAAATTTAAGATTTTGATAGCTGAGGTGGTATAGGTATATTATGTAGTGGTCATTCCCAGCTTCAGTCTGGGAATGAGTTAATTGTACCCAGCCAACCCGAAATTTTGATTTATATAAACGGTGTTAAATCTAAGTGTTCTTCAATGTGATTCCCTAAAGATTCTAAAAGTTGTTCTCGCTGTTCTCTGTAATTTCCTACACCTGTGGGTAAAGATTTCAAACCTCGTTGTTGACGAAGACGATTTAACCAAGCGCGTCGCCAAGGTCCATTATCAAAAATTCCATGCAGATAAGTTCCCCAAACTGATTGACAACTATCTACTAACCCTAAATTAACATCATCAAATAGAAGTTGACAGGATTTTTGATCTCCGGGGTTTTCTATGCGCGAGCGCCCTTGGTGAATTTCAAAGCCTGTGACAGGTAAACCCGCTTGGGGATAATTGGAGGTAACTTGACGCTGACGGGCAATTTTCTGACCTGTCATTACTGTTTTTATTGGTAATAAATTTAACCCTTGATATCTACCAGCTTGTCCTTCTATTCCTTCTGGGTCGGCTATAACTTGTCCGAGCATTTGGAAACCGCCACAAATGCCTAAAACCGTGCCACCAGAGGCTGCGTAATTTTGAATTGCTTCTGCCATACCGCTTTTTTGCAAAGCTATTAAATCGCCAATGGCGGTTTTTGTTCCTGGTATAATTACTGCATCTGGATGTCCTAAATCTTGCTTAGGATGTAAGTATTTTACTGTTACTGATGGTTCTGATTCTAGGGGGTCAAAATCGGTGAAATTGGCAATTCTGGGTAAACGAATCACCGCAATGTTTAGTTCAGAGTTAGCTTTTGTGGGTTTGCGTTCTAGTAAATCTAGGGAGTCTTCTGCGGGGAAAACCTGTTCTAAATAGGGAATAACACCAACCACAGGTATACCTGTCCGTTCTTCTAACCATTTAATTCCGGGTTCGAGAATTGATCTTTGTCCCCGAAATTTGTTAATGACTACGCCTTTAATCAAGGCGCGTTCATCTGGGTCTAATAGTTCTAATGTTCCCACCACATGAGCAAAAGCTCCACCTCTATCAATATCTACTACTAATAATGTAGGTGCATTTAAATGTTTAGCGACCCGCATATTAGTTAAATCCCGGTGTTTGAGATTAATTTCGGCGGGACTACCAGCACCTTCACAAACTAGGACTTCATAATCTGTAGATAGGCATTCTAAACACTCTTTGATGGTCTGCCAACCGAGTTCAAAATATTGTTCGTAGTAATCTGTGGCGCTGACTGTACCTATGGCTTTACCTTTAAGAATGATTTGGGATGTCATATCCCCCTGGGGTTTAAGTAAAATTGGATTCATTTCTACCCGAGGTACTATTCCCGCAGCCCAGGCTTGTACTGCTTGGGCATAACCAATTTCTCCCCCACTGGCGGTAACATAGGCGTTTAAAGCCATATTTTGGCCTTTAAAGGGGGCTACTTGCAACCCGCGCCGGGAAAGAATCCGACAAATGGCGGTGGTTATCAGTGATTTTCCTGCGTGGGATGTTGTTCCCACTACCATAATTGATTTCATTTTTGACTACTATTTAGTATTATTAGATGCAGTAGTGTATCAGTGAATAAACTGTTATTTTTTGAAGTTGTATAAGTATGGTAGCCAGGATGCCTACCATACAAAATTTTTAACCACAATTAAGTTAGTTAAAAGGGTAAGCGTAACCAACGGGTGATAAAATTATGCCAGCGATCGCTCAGTGTAGCATCAGGAAGATTGTGATTTTTTAACTTTCCGATTAATTGATGACCAAGGGGCGTTAAACGAAAACTGTCTGTAATTCCCTGTCCGTCAACTTCTCGTCGCAATACGCCTACATCAATTAACCAGGCTAAGGCGTTTTCACAGCTTAATTCTGATAATGGGCGCTTGGTGTAATTTTGCTTAACTCCTTTATCCATTGCTACAGCACCCAATTGGATGCTTTGACTAGTCATGGCCATAAACAAATTCAGATTAAAGGGCGAACAAATTAGCGATCGCTCGGCTCTTTTTAGTGCTTCCTTAGTATAAACTAGGGGTTTGAGGTTTGGAGAATCCACAGCAGGCATTTTTTGTTACTCTAAATTGGGCTTTTTGTCAAGGCTTTGAAAATAAATACTTCTGGAGGAACATATTGGATAATCAGGTTATTTAAATATTGTAAATTATTGTAAAATCTTGATTGCATGAATATTTCTTAAACAGGATAAGGTGAATTATGCCTCTAGCAGTTGGTACAGACGCACCTGCATTTACCACTAAAGATACTAACGGTAACACAGTTTCATTGTCTGATTTTGCTGGTAAAACAGTGGTTCTCTACTTTTATCCCAAGGATGACACACCGGGCTGCACTAAACAAGCTTGCAGTTTCCGCGATGCTCACTCAGAATATATAAGCAAAGGTATCGTGGTGTTGGGTGTGAGTGCTGATGATGAAGCTGATCATCAAGCTTTCACTCAGAAGTATAATCTAAATTTCCCTTTATTGGCTGATACCAATAAAAGCATCATTACAGCTTATGATGTTGATGGCGGTGGTTATGCCAAGCGTGTTACTTACATCATTGATGGTAATGGCAAAATTATTGATGTTGATGCTTCTGTTAACACTTCTACCCACGCTAGTGATGTCTTAGCAAAAATTGGGTAATTATCAGCATTGAGTTTTTTTCCTCTGGGTTCTCTGTCTCTTGGGTAAAAGGTAATTTATTATCTAACCACAGAGGCACAGAGGACACAGAGTTAAGAGGTTTATGAGAATTTTTCCGGCTTCAGGTTTTATTTGTCGGGTGATGGTAGAGTTTTTAAGGGCAATTCTGATGCAGTTGGATTTTGTTGTGACTGACTCTGAAGCCGTTTCTGTTGTGCTGCTTTAAATGCTGTTGCTGCTTGATCTAATTGTTGATTCTGTTCTTGGGCGTTCCATTGGATAGTCCCCATTTGTGCTTGATGAATCAGGTTGAACATATTAAAATCTGAGCTATTACCAGACAAGGGGTTACTATTGCGATCACTTTCCAAACTGCTAAAGGGTTGGTTAGGATCAGCTAAGGTAGGTTCTAATGTGACTATAGTAGCAGTAATACTAGCAATAGTCACGGCTATAATTTTGTGAATTGCTAAAAATGATCTTTTCATGAAGTTTCCCCTCCTATTCTGCTGTTTAGACTAAGCAAGACTGCGACGTATTTGGGATTGTATACTAAGTAAAGCAAAGAGGGCAAAACCTAGTAAGACTAATAGTGCATACCCAAAGGTAACATTACCCCAGAAGGCTTGCATGACTATATTATCTAATCCCCAACTGCTATGTAGATATAAGTAGCGAATTGGTTCAATTGCGTAGCTGAGAGGGTTGAGGGTAGCAATAACCTGCAACCAACTGGGCATAAATGATAAAGGCGCTAAGGCTGTACTGGCAAATAATAAGGGAAGATTAGTAACGAAAATTACGGCTATCAGTTCAATGTGTCCCGGTAATGCAAAGGCCAAACCTAGTGATATTGCGGTGACACCCAAGGCGAGAAGAAAGACAATCAAAGCAATCGCACATAATCCCGTAAAATCAGGTAAACCAGCCCCTAAAAATGCCGCTGCTGCCACAATTACCGCCGCTTGTAGTAAGCTTTGGCTAATGATAAAGATAGCAGATGCAAAAACAATTGAAAAGCGTGAGGCTAAGGGTGCAACCAGTAAGCGATTTAAAAAGCCAAATTCTCTGTCAAACATGACGGGTAAACCGGCATTTAAAGCCCCAGCAAAAGCAGTAAATACTATTACACCTGCTGCGAGAAATTGACCGTAATTCGACGTACTACTAAATAAACCTTTGGGGGCATTTTGGAATAACGCCCCAAATAAAACTAACCACATAACGGGCTGAATAATCCCTGCTATCAGGCTGGAAGGTCGTCGTTGCAGTTGAATAAACAGACGACGGGTTAAAGCAACGGTCTCTTGCACAATTTCCCCGAATAAATTGGAGTTTGTATCACCAGTTACATCTGATGAGGTTAGTTGTTGCCAGTTCATAGCTAATTTATCATTACTCATACAAAATGCTAAAATCAAAGGGTATCAATTATAAACATCCCTGCTATTTTAAATTAGCAAAGAATATTTATGATTCTTAATACTATATTATAACTAAAATCATTACAGTATATGATGGGTATATCAAGTCTAAAATTTGATGAAAAGCCGAAACTAGTTTTTTCCCGATCACTAGAAAGATTTTTCATGGTATATCTATTGTGTTTCAAGGTATTTTATTGACCTGTATACAGAATATACTTGTGAGACAAAGTTAAAATTAATACGTTTATAAAAAGTCTGAATTATGAGTGAAGCTTTATTTGTTGTGGAAAATCTGCGTGTAGCCTATCCTCAACGCAGTGGAGAAAGGGAAAACTGGGCTGTTGATGATGTATCTTTTGTTCTCCAATCTGGTCAAAGCATGGGATTGGTAGGAGAGTCTGGTTGTGGTAAATCAACTATCGGTAGAGCAATTATGCGTTTATTACCAGCCTCCAGTCGTGTGGAAGGATTAGTAAAATTTCAAGGAAAATCTGTATTTAATTTAACAGAAATCCAGATGCAAAAGTTTCGGGGAGAAGCCGTGGCTTTGATTTTCCAAGATCCCATGACGCGATTAGACCCATTAATGACTATTGGTAATCATTGTATTGAAACTTTACAGGCTCATGCACCAGAATTATCCAAACAGCAAGCCAAGGAAAGAGCTTTAGCGACTTTAGACAAGGTGAAAATCCCTTCTAATCGTTGGCATCAGTACCCCCATGAGTTTAGCGGAGGAATGCGTCAACGAGTAGCCATTGCGTTAGCTTTGTTATTGAGTCCTAAATTAATTATTGCGGACGAACCAACAACTAGTTTAGACGTGACTGTTTCTGCTCAAATTCTCCAAGAATTAACGCGATTATGTGGAGAAGAAAATATGGGATTATTGTTAATTTCCCATGATTTAGCCATGGTGGGGGAATATTGCGATCGCATTGGGGTGATGTATCAGGGTAAAATAGTCGAAATGGGGAAAACGGAAACTGTATTTGCTCACCCTGAACACAAATATACTCAATCTTTATTAAAAGCAGCTTTACATATTCAACAGGAAGAGGGAAAAGAGAACGGGGAACAGGGAAAACTCAACCAAGAAAATCCCATTTTAAAAATTACCGAACTTAAACAACATTATACCATAGAACCGAATTTTATTGAAAGAATATTTAAAGGAGAAGGTCAAACAGTTAAAGCCGTAGATGGAATTAACTTAGAATTGTATCCAGGGGAAATTTTAGGATTAGTAGGAGAGTCTGGTTGTGGGAAAAGTACACTTTCGAGAACCATCTTACAATTGATCAGTCCCACATCAGGAAAAGTCGAATTTTTAGGACAGGAATTAACCAGTTTATCCCGTCAACAAATCCGTTTTTCCCGGAGACAAATCCAAATGATATTTCAAGATCCTCATGCTTGTTTAAATCCAGCCATGACCGTAGGGGAAAGTATCACAGATCCTTTATTAATTCATAATTTAGCTCATGGAAAAAAAGCCAAAGAACAGGTGTTATGGATGTTAGAAAAAGTTGGTTTAACCCCAGCAGAATTATATTATCACAGTTATCCTGCCGATTTATCTGGAGGACAACAACAACGGGTAGCCATAGCCCGGGCTTTAATTACCCATCCGAAACTGATAATATGTGATGAACCGGTGAGTATGTTAGATGCGAGTGTACAAACCCAAGTCCTCGATTTAATGTTACAATTAAAAGCAGAATTTGATTTAACCTACTTGTTTATTACCCATGATTTATGGTTAGCACGGTTTTTGTGCGATCGCATTGCCGTCATGAATAGTGGTAAAATAGTAGAAATAGGACAGACTAAACACATTTTTGCTCATCCTCAACACCCTTATACCCAAACCCTCCTAGCTGCTGCACCTTTACTAGCAAAAGCTTAAAGGAGTTAGGAGCAAGAAAATGACCAATTACCAAAGTAATAAATGTCTAAAAATTCACCGTCTAATACTTATAAAACCAATAACTATTCCTCTGATAAATGGCAAGAGAGAATAGCACAAATAGCATATCGTTTTAACCGCCAATATCAAAATCAAAAATTTGCATTACCCGAAGAAATAGAAGCAATGCCAATATTTCAGGAATGGATTAATGGCAGATTAAATGATAGAATAGTTTCACCATTTTGGGAAATTGCCCAACCTCAAAAAAATCAACATTGTTTAGATATTGGTTGCGGTTTCAGCTTTTTAATCTATCCTTGGCGAGATTGGCAAGCATTCTTTTATGGACAAGAAATTAGTAATATAGCCAAAGATACCCTTAATTCCCGTGGTTCACAATTAAATTCTAAACTATTTAAAGGTGTAGAATTAGGACCAGCACACCATTTGAATTATCCAGAAGATCAATTTGATTTAGTAATTGCCACAGGATTTAGTTGCTATTTTCCCTTAGAATATTGGCAAGCTGTATTAATAGAAGTCAAACGAGTATTAAAACCAGGAGGAAATTTTGTTTTTGATATTCTCAATTCAGAACAACCTCTAGCAGAAGACTGGGCTGTACTCGAAACCTATTTAGGTGCGGAAGTGTTTCTAGAACCGATTTCAGAATGGGAAAAAATAATTAAAGCTGGGGGTGGTAAGATTGTTAAACAGCAATTAGGAGAATTATTTGAATTGTACAAAGTCCGGTTTTAGAGGGTGTTTGAAAAGTATTAGATGAAACCAATAATCTCTAGAAACCTAACCCCCCAACCCCCCTTCCCTACCAGGGAATGGGGGCTTTAAAGCCTCTCTCCTTGCAGGGGAGAGGTTTGGAGAGGGGTTTATCTATACATTAAGAACTTTTAAAATATCCTCTTAAGATATAATCAGCGAAGTTTATAGCAAACCCAAATCTTTCAAACTGTTGCGTGTAATCTCGACTCTAGCCGATAAATCATCTGGTTTATTTATATCAATATTTGTGGCAAAAAAATAGACATTTTTATTTTGTTCCACATAACCCACAAACCAACCTATTTGGGGTTTGTTGCTACTCAACCATCCCGTTTTAGCTCGCAGTGTGTAATCGGGAGTTTGTTCACGCACCATGATATCTTTGACAAGATCCATTGTTCGTTTTGAAAAAGGTAAATTACCTTGATACAACCGTTGCAAAAAATCAATTTGCGCCTTGGGTGTAATTTTCAGAGGTCCTTGCAGCCAAAAACGATCAATATCTGCGGAAGTACCAATCTGTCGGTTGCCATAACCAACTTTATCAATCCATTGCTGCATTCGTTCATTGCCAATTTTGCGGGCAAGAATTTGATAAAACCAGACAGTTGAATTTTTGAAACCTTGACGTAAATTTGTATCTTGATTCCAACCCGGAAAATCTCGATAAATTCCATCCCAAGTCAAGACAGCTACATCATCAGCAATCACACCTGTTTCTAAAGCTGTCAAAGCGTTGAAAATTTTGAAAGTTGAAGCCGGAGTAAATGCCGTGACATTTCGCTGAGGATTGTGTTCATAGGTACGATTGTTTTTTGAATCATAAATTATAATTGATCCTGTCACCCCAAGTTTTTGGAAATGTCGCCCTAAATCGGGGACTCTAACCTTGACTTTTGGTGAATCTGGAGATAACACAGGGGCGGTTTGTGCCTGAACATAGATTGACCCAAGGCTAATAGTGATTATAGCTGTAAATACCAGACCGAGCGATCGCAGACAACTCAGCACCAGAGGTGAACGCCAAATAGGAAACAAGATTTTTCTCCTGAGAGTGTATTATTTGGAAATATCTATTTTACTTTATCAAAAATCTGCACCCCCAATATCAGCAATGATCATCCGCAATGCCACAGCAACCGACTTACCCGCTATTGTAGCCATTTACAATGCTGCCGTTCCTAGCCGTATGGCTACCGCTGATTTAGAACCCGTATCTGTGGAAAGTCGTCTTGCTTGGTTTAAAGGACGAGTCCCCTCCCAACGTCCCCTATGGGTAGTAGAAACGGAGGGGGTAATTGCTGGATGGTTGAGTTTCCAATCATTCTACGGTAGACCAGCCTATTATTCCACAGCAGAAATTAGTATTTACATTTCCCCAAAATTCCAAGGACGGGGTTTAGGAAAACAACTTTTAGAAAAAGCAATTACAGAAAGTCCCAGTCTAGGTTTAAAAACTTTAGTTGGTTTTATTTTCGCCCATAATCAACCTAGTTTAAAGTTATTTGCTTGGTTTGGTTTTCAAGCTTGGGGAAATCTACCAAAAATCGCTGATTTGGACGGTGTAGAACGGGATTTGATGATTTTAGGTTTGCGTGTAATGTAGGGGTTGGGAGCCGTGTCAAACTCCAATAACTATAATAGTTTTTCCATTGTCTGATAATTGACAATTGGTAGTTTACTCATGGACTCACCTCTATTTGCTGAATACCAACAAAACGAGGTAATTCTTCTAAATCATTACCATATTCAGATAAACAAAGCTCAAGAACCTCCTTTAAATTTTCCTGTAATTCATCTAAACTACCTCCTTGAGTATGCGCCCCAGAAATACCAGGAACAATACCCACATATAATTTAGTAGCTGGATCATATTCAACATAAGCAGTAAAAGTTTTCATAACTTAATTAAACCTCACTATATATTTGCTATCCTACTACAATTAACATCCTGTAAATCCTTAAATCCTGGAAATCCTGATATGGCTAACGCCACGCTTCGCTATCAGACAAAATAATTACAAATTATCTAATAACCCCACCGAAGCACTAACAGCCTCTATTGTAGGTTGGATAGAACGCCGTGAAACCCGACTCTAGTAAACCTAACATTGTCACTGCTCCAAAATACATTTAATTTCATCTGATAAAATGGTTGTTTATTGCGAACGTCGTTTCCCAATCTTCATGGTTAGAAAATCCCTACTGTAAGCATTGCTTCAATTACAGCCGGTAATTTATCCTCTTTTTTATAAACTTGATAACGCTTCATTTCACAACCTCCTCAGAATAAGTAATAACTAAAAAACAAAATATAACTGTAGGTTGGGTTGAAGAATGAAACCCAACATTTTCACATCCCTGATTATCCTATTGTTTCAGCTTTAATTTCCTGCATAATTCTAGAAATTTCTTCCTCAGACTGAATATGACGTGATAAAACTTGTGCAGTTTTATCTAATAAACGTTCATTAAATAACTTAGCTATATCTTGCCGCAAAGCTTGTCCAATATAAAATTTAATCAAAGCTTCTACAGACATATCTTTACTAACAGCTACTTCTTCTATAGATACTAAAGTATCTTTTGGTATATTAAGAGGAAAAACTTCTGTGGCACGGGGACGCAGTTGTAATTTTAATTCTTCCTGATTATTGCTCATATAATCTCCTTTCGGTTTTCGTTGTAGGACGAGCAGAAATAATTCTTTTTCGCGCTTTTCTTTCTACATAAACGACTAACAATAAACGTTGTGATAACGAATACCCCAAAATAAAATCGCGTTGTTCATTATTATCACTAGCGTCTCCTTCTTGATAAAAAGGGTCAAAAAAGACCTCTGCTGCTTCTTCAAATCTAACACCATGCTTAACAAAATTGCTCTCATCTTTATTTGTATCCCATTCAAATTCAACACCCTGAAGTCTATAAACAAAATTCATTATCTATTTTATTTCCTTTCCTGATGAAATTATTATTCGCTGATAATCGCTTTTAATACTCCTTCTGTCTCCGCTTCTAAAGCAAAGATATCTGCATGGCATTTTGTCCAAAACTACCTTCTTCCAGTAGCTTGTAACGTTCAAGTACCTTTTCCTTAGTAGGTTCTAGTAAGCAGTCCAAACGCTGTAGTACCGTCATTGGCAGAATGACATCTCAGTATTTACCACGTACATAGACATCTCTCAATACATCGTCGGCAATACCCCAAATAAAATTAACAATAGCGTTGTGTGTCGTGTAGTTCATATTGCCAGTACAGTAAGCGATCGCATCCTGATAGTTGTAACAGTTTAAAGTGCAGTGTATCTGCTTTATATTTAAGAGTCTTAGTTTTTTCCTAGCTTCAGAGCTAACCTCTGATAAATAACATCTAACCACACGGGAATTACAGCTTTACCTTCATCCAGGGATGCGTTAGCGAAGCTCTCCGTAGGAATCGTCATCTTCCGATCAGATTCTACCAAAGAAAGCGAATCATCCTGTGATAACAACAACATATACTTCTTCCCCAGTAAATCGGGATGACTGGATTCGAACCAGCGGCCCCTTCGTCCCGAACGAAGTGCGCTACCAAGCTGCGCCACATCCCGCCATAGAAATGGTAATTTAGAACCATCATACCACAATTAGCAAAAAATAACAAATTTTTCTGCCGCCGGAGATGTCTTTGCTTGCTAGTATAAGACTTGTATAACTAAAATGGTAAAAGTAGACTGTGACTGTAAAACCAGACTGGTTGCGGGTAAAAGCACCTCAATGGGAGCGTGTTGGTAAAATTAAAGAGATTTTGCGGGATTTAGCCCTGAATACCGTTTGTGAAGAAGCTTCTTGTCCTAACATTGGTGAATGCTTCAATGCTGGTACTGCTACATTTTTGATTATGGGTCCTGCTTGCACCAGAGCTTGTCCTTACTGTGATATTGACTTTGAAAAAAAACCCCAGCCCTTAGATCCCACTGAACCTATAAGACTAGCGGAAGCAGTCAGCCGAATGCAGCTTAATCACGTCGTGATTACTTCCGTTAATCGAGATGATTTACCTGATGGTGGTGCGTCTCAATTTGTTAAATGTATTCATGCTATTCATGATATTTCACCTCATACTACCATAGAAGTATTAATTCCTGATTTATGCGGTAATTGGCAAGCTTTAGAGATAATTCTCCAAGCTAAACCAGAGGTACTGAACCACAATACAGAAACTATTTCCCGTTTATATCGTCGTGTGCGTCCCCAAGGTAATTATGAGCGGACTATGGAATTATTACAACGCTCCCGGCAAATTTCTCCTAAAACTTACACAAAATCTGGTATTATGGTCGGTTTAGGTGAAACAGACGCAGAAGTGCGTCAAGTTATGGAAGACCTCAGAAGGGTAGATTGTGATATTTTGACAATTGGGCAATATCTCCAACCTACTCAAAAACACTTGCAGGTATCTGATTTTATTACACCAACACAGTTTGCAGCTTGGCAAACTTTTGGAGAAGAATTAGGATTTCTACAAGTTGTTTCTTCACCATTGACAAGAAGCTCCTATCATGCAGAGCAAGTCAGAGAATTAATGAAACGTTACCCACGATAGTCCGTTGTCCGTTGTCCGTTGTCCGTTGTCCGTTGTCCGTTGTCCGTTGTTATTTTACCCTAATGACCAATTCCAAAATCCAAAATCCAAAATCCAAAATCTGTTGTTATTTTACCCTAATGACCAATTCCAAAATCCAAAATCCAAAATCCAAAATTTAAAATCTGTTGTTATTTTACCCTAATGACCAATTCCAAAATCCAAAATCCAAAATCCAAAATCCAAAATTTAAAATCTGTCGTGATTCTTGGTGCTGGTGCTTGGGGTACAGCCCTGGCCAAATTAGCAGCAATTAATGGTAATCAGGTGCATTTATGGTCACGTCAGGGATCACAATCCTTAGTCAGTGTACTGGAAAATGCCCACATAGTCTTATCGGCTATTTCTATGCAAGGGGTAAGAGATGTAGCTTCTGTGGTACAATCTTCTCCTGTGTCTCCAGAGACAATCTTTGTCACCGCAACTAAAGGATTAGAAACCAAAACAACATACACACCTTCGCAAATTTGGCAAGAAATTTTTCCAAATCATCCCGTTGTTGTCTTATCAGGTCCGAATTTATCCCAGGAAATTGTCCGGGAATTACCAGCAGCAACCGTAGTAGCTAGTAAAAATATCAATGCCGCCCAAAGTGTACAATTGGTATTTTCTTCCAGTCGTTTTCGTGTTTATACTAATCCTGACCCTGTGGGAGTAGAATTAGGAGGAACGCTAAAAAATGTAATAGCGATCGCTGCTGGTGTATGTGATGGATTAAACTTAGGAACAAATGCTAAAGCGGCTTTAGTCACCCGTGGCTTAACCGAAATAGTGCGAATTGGTAAGAATTTAGGCGCGAAAACGGAAACATTTTATGGTTTATCCGGTCTAGGAGACTTACTAGCTACCTGTAACAGCCCTTTAAGTCGGAATTATCAACTTGGTTATCAGTTAGCTCATGGAAAAACGCTCAAAGAAATTTTAGCGGGTCTTCCAGGAATAGCGGAAGGTGTAAACACTTGTCGGGTATTAATGGAAATTGCACAACAACGAAGTATTGCTATTCCTATTAGTGAACAAGTTTATCAACTACTGGAAGGAGAAGTTACACCTCAACAAGCATTAGATCAACTTATGTTACGAGATATTAAGCCAGAATTTGATGATTTTCCCACAGAACAAATGTGGTAAGTAAGGGTAAAATGCTTACAGAGTAAGGCCTGCAATGAAAATTAAATGATTACCGCTTTCAGTCCCTGAAAGAATTTGCCAAATTGTCAGGAAATTACGTTTTGAATGATGTAAATATGACCATGTAGTTTATAAACATCATGATCAGAAGTATGTTTTTGACACTATGATCAGTTAGAAAAACAACTGTAAATATCTCTAAAAATGGTGATTTTGACTAGTAGATAACTTCTAATTGAAAGTTCGACTCAAGATTAGAATAGCTATTAGTTCCTGATGCTATTAGAAACCAAAAAATCGTTAAAATATATTCTTTTCAGGCAGTGGAGTGCGGCAAAAATAACTATCAAGTTAAAAAAAGGTGCAAAAGCTGATAAATTAAGTTTTCTTCCTTTATGCCTACTTACACTAGTACAAAGTTTTGCCATTAATTGTACATCGAAGACTAAACTGTTTTATTTGATGAGAAATTACGGAATAGCAACCGTTGATTTGATCATAATTTTAACTGCCCTTAATTTATTTTTACCTGGAGCAACTTGAGACATTATGCCAGCAACATCCGTTTATAAAAATACCAACTACGATAGCGAAAATCTAAGCGTACCGGTGGATCTCGAAATCAGTAGTGATGCAGGTGATTTATCTCTAGATGATTTACCGGATTTAGATATCCCTGTAGTTGAATCTGATTTACCCGTTCAAGTTAACCGCAGCAGTACAGACTTAGTTCGTCTCTATCTGCAAGAAATTGGTCGAGTCCGGTTATTAGGAAAAGATGAAGAAGTTTCCGAAGCTCAAAAAGTACAGCGAAACTTACGGATGCGAGTAGTGCTTAGTTTAGCAGCCCAGGAGGGAGATGCGATAATTATCCCTTATTTGCGATTAATTGAGGTACAGGAGCGTTTGGCTTCGGAGTTAGGACACCGCCCTTCTTTAGAACGGTGGGCGGCTACTGCGGGGATAAATTTATCCGATCTTAAACCCACTTTAGCAAATGGTAAGAGACGCTGGGCAGAAATCGCTCAGTTAACCGTGGAAGAACTAGAGCAAATTCAAAGTCAAGGACTACAAGCTAAAGCCCAGATGATTAAAGCGAATTTGCGTTTGGTGGTATCTGTGGCGAAAAAATATCAAAATCGTGGTTTGGAATTGTTAGACTTAGTTCAAGAAGGAACTTTAGGTTTAGAACGAGCCGTTGAGAAATTTGACCCCACTAAGGGTTATCGTTTTAGTACCTATGCTTATTGGTGGATTCGTCAAGGAATTACCAGAGCGATCGCTACTTCTAGTCGTACCATTCGCCTTCCTGTCCATATTACCGAAAAACTGAACAAAATTAAAAAGGCGCAACGGAAAATTGCCCAAGAAAAAGGTCGCACACCTACCTTAGAAGACCTGGCAATTGAGTTAGATATGACACCTGCTCAAGTCCGGGAAGTGTTATTGAGAGTTCCTCGTTCTGTGTCTTTAGAAACCAAAGTAGGAAAAGATAAAGATACTGAATTGGGGGAATTGCTAGAAACTGATAACATTACCCCTGAAGAAACCTTAATGCGGGAGTCTTTACATAAAGATTTGTATAGTCTTCTGGACGATTTAACCGACCGGGAGCGTGATGTTGTTTCCATGCGCTTTGGCTTGTCCGATGGTCATTCTTACTCTTTATCAGAAATTGGCCGGGCCCTTGACCTATCACGGGAAAGAGTGAGACAAATTGAATCAAAGGCTTTGCAGAAACTTCGTCAACCTAAGCGCCGTAACCTTGTCCGCGACTATCTAGAGTCTTTAAGTTAGAAAGTAATGGGTAATGGGTAATTAATTGGTAATTGGTAACGGGTAATTGGTAATTGGTAATTGGTAATTGGTAGTTAATTTCTGTTCCCTGTCCCCTGTCCCCTGTTCCCTGTTCCCTGTTCCCTGTCCCCTGTTCCCTGTTCCCTGTTCCCTGTCCCCTGTTCCCTGTTCCCTGTCACCTATCAACTAGTAAATATTCTCAATAACCAATGATTGTTGCAAATTGGGACAAATATTTGTTATATTCTCAATTAATGAGCTTTGTTGAGAAAATTTAGTATGACTGTCTACACAACTGGTTCACTCAAAGCAGAACTAAACGACCGTGGTTGGCGTTTAACTCCACAGCGCGAAACAATTCTACATATTTTTCAAGAACTCCCCCAAGGTGAGCATTTAAGTGCAGAGGATCTCTATCATCGCTTAGAGACTGACGGTGAAGGTATTAGTTTATCAACTATCTACCGGACTTTAAAGTTAATGGCGAGAATGGGGATTTTGCGGGAGTTAGAATTGGGGGAAGGACATAAACATTATGAAATCAATCAACCTTATCCCCATCACCATCATCACCTAATTTGTGTGCGCTGTAACTCGACTATCGAGTTTAAAAATGACTCTATTTTAAAAATTGGGGGAAAAACAGCGCAAAAAGAAGGTTATCATTTATTAGATTGTCAAATGACTATTCATGCTGTATGCCCTAAGTGCCAAAGGGCGTTAATGCCTATTTAAAAACTAAGGGAGGTGACAGGGTACAGGGTACAGGTGACAGGTTATAGGTGACAGGTGACAGGTGACAGGTGACAGGTGACAGGTGACAGGTTACAGGTGACAGGTTATAGGTGACAGGTGACAGGTGACAGGTGACAGGTGACAGGTGACAGGTGACAGGTTACAGGTTACAGGTTACAGGTTACAGGTTACAGGTGACAGAAATTAACTACCAATTACCAATTACCAATTACCCATTACCAATTACCAATTACCAATTACCAATTACCAATTACCCATGACCCATTACCCATGACCCATTGGTAAATTATTTTTCTTCAATGGTGGCTTCTGCTTGATGGACTAAATTACGGAGGCTTTCTAGTGTTTGTCTAGTTACATCTTGCCATAAACCGCGCTGGTTTGCCTCTAGTAGTCTTTCCGCAATATCACGTAACGCCCAAGGGTTTTTGTTGTGAATAAATTCACGAACCGTGGCATCTTCTAAATATGCTTCAAAGACACCTTGATACATATAATCTTCCACACATTGGGCTGTAGCATCGTAAGCGAAAAGAAAATCTACCGTTGCGGCCATTTCAAATGCACCCTTATAACCGTGACGCATAACTCCAGCTATCCATTTAGGATTAACGACTCGCGTTCGGTAGACCCTGGCAATTTCTGAACTGAGTTGGCGAATTTTGGGCTGGAGTGTATTAGAATTATCGCCAAAGTAGGTTTCGGGATTTTTACCCTGAAGAGAACGCACAGCGGCTGTTAAACCTCCTTGAAATTGATAATAATCATCAGAATCAAGTAAATCATGTTCGCGGTTATCTTGATTGTGGAGGACAATTTGCATTTGCTTTAAACGTTGTTCAAAAGCTTCCACATTCTTATTCCCTGTTACCTGACCAGAAGAATAGGCGTAAGCGCTCCAATTTGTGTAAGCTTGGGCTAAATCCTCGTCATTTTGCCAATTTTGGGAAGCCATTAAACCTTGGAGTCCCGCCCCATAAGCACCTGGTTGAGAACCAAAAACGCGATATTGCGATCGCTCTTGTGCTACATCTAAAGATAAACCCTGTTGAGTCCATTGTTCAGTTTCTTGACGAACCATATCTGCGAGGGGATTTTGATCAGGGGGTTCATTTAAAGCTGAAACCGCTTTTACAGCTTGATCAAATAAAGTGATTAAATTAGGAAAAGCATCCCGGAAAAAACCCGAAATTCTCAGAGTAACATCCACACGGGGACGACCCACAACCGCCAAAGGTAATATTTCAAAATCTATCACCCGTCGCGCTACACCATCCCACACAGGTTTAACACCGAGCAAAGCTAAAGCCTCCGCTAAATCATCACCACCTGTCCGCATGGTAGCCGTACCCCACACCGATAAAGCGAGAGTTTTAGGATATTCTCCATTTGCTTGGGTGTAGGTTTCAATCAGGGTTTCAGCCGCTTTTCTGCCGATATCCCAGGCTGTTTCCGTGGGAATGGCACGAATATCAACAGCGTAAAAGTTTTTACCAGTGGGCAGAACTTCGGGACGGCCGCGCGTCGGTGCGCCGGAAGCACCACTTTTGACATATTTTCCATCCAGTCCCCGGAGGAGGTTGGTGATTTCTTCGCTGGTTTTTTGCAGGGACGGGAGAAGTTTGTCGCTAATCCAGTTTTGGGTTTCTGTTCCGGCTATGATTTTTTCTACTAAATGGGCGGCTTCTATTTCTAGGAGTTCAACGACATCCCCAATGATATGACAGGATTTAAGTCTCTCGCAGAGGCGCACAGACCCAGAGAGGGGGGTGGAAAGGTCATCGGTGAGGGGATCTATGTCTATGTCCCATTGTTTGGCTATCGTGCGGGTAATACCTATAGAATAGCGGTTGGGGATGCGGGCGATCGCTACTATTAAATCTCTTAGTTGGGTTCCTTGGGGACATTGGCCGAATATGTGTAGGCCGTCGCGGATTTGGGCTTCTTTGAGTTCGCACAAGTAACCGTCTAGGGAGTTTAAGATTAAGGTTTCAAAATTGGTGATGTCTTTGGGGTTGGTAATTCCTAAGTCTTTATATAGGTTTTCTTTGATGACTAATTCTTTGATGCGATCGCTAATTATTGCTAATCTGGAAGGATCTAAACTTTCGGCTTCGTAATATTCATCAATGAGGTTTTCTACTTGTTGCAATCCTCCATATAATTGCGCCCTTGTCATGGGCGGTGTTAAGTGATCAATTATTACTGCTTGGGCGCGTCTTTTAGCCTGTGAACCTTCACCAGGATCATTGACAATAAATGGATATAAATGGGGCATTGGTCCCAAGGCAATTTCTGGATAACAATTATTAGATAAGGCGACACTTTTACCCGGTAGCCATTCTAAGTTACCATGTTTTCCTAGATGAATTATGGCATCCGCAGCCAAAGATTCTCGCAGCCAATGATAAAAGGCTAAGTAATTATGTGTTGGTTCTAAATCTGGTGCATGATAATTTAAAGTCGGATCAAGATCATAACCTCTTGATGGTTGAATACCCACAAAAATATTACCAAATTTAATTCCCGAAATTGCCAAATTTTGAATTGTTTCTACTGCTCCCCACCGTTCAATAATTTCTTGTTGTATATTTGCAGGTAAGGTGGCAAAATATTTTTGATATTCGGCTGCTGAAAGACTTTGATTTATTGGTTTCCAGTCTCTTCCTTCGGGATCATTGGTGATGCTAGATGTGAGAATTTGAATTAATTCGTCTCCAGTTTCAGGAATATTTCCTACTTCATAACCAGCTAATTTTAAAGCTTTGAGAATTTCTACACAACTGGCAGGACTGTCCAATCCTACGCCATTGGCCAGCCTTCCGTTGGTGTTGGGGTAATTTGCTAAAATTAAGGCTACTTGCCGTTCTGAGGGCATTTTTACGCGCAATCGTACCCAATTTGCAGCCAGTTGGGTAACAAATTCAATGCGATCGCTCAAGGGTTCATAAACTACAATATCGGTTTCTAATTTGTGATTTCTAGTTTGCAAAGTTTTGAAGGATACAGCCCTACTAATAATCCGTCCGTCTACTTCTGGTAAAGCCACATTTATAGCAATATCACGGGGTGTTAAACCTTGTGATTCTGATTCCCATTGTTCAATGGAACTAGCACAAAGAATTACTTGCAAAACCGGGACATCTAATTTTTCCCAAAGTTCAATTTGCGGTATTTCTGTTTCTAATTGCGCTAGGGAAAAACTGGTGGTATTCATTAATAAACTAATATTTACCCCATTTTGATCTGTAAACCATTCAGATAATTTATCACTTACACCAGGTTCACGCAATGAAGAGACAAAAACTGGTACAGGTTGTAAATTTTTCTCTAACAAAGCATTACACAAAGCATCAATAACTTTAGTATTTCCTGATAAATAATGAGCGCGATAAAACAAAATCCCAACTTTTGGGAATGGGTAATTGGTAATTGGTAATTGGGTATTATTCTCAGTTCCTAACCTCCCATACAAACCCACACGGGGAACAGGTTGTGGAGGTAGAGGATTAAATTCTGTTAATAAAGCCGTATCAGCGATAAATTTTAAAGCATTGAGGAAATTTTCTGTACCACCTTCTTGAAAATATTGCCAGATTTTCTGGACAATTTCTGGAGCAATTGTAGATTTGGAGATTAAATCAAGATCAAGTCCGTCATCTCCTGGCATTATAATTAGGGTTGTGCCATTACGTTCTCCAATTTCCTGTATAACTTCTAGACCATAATTCCAATAAGAACTTCCCCCAATAAGACGCAGAACAATTACTTGCGCTGATTCTAATACTTGTTCGCTATAAGTATCTATACTGATTTGTTGTTGTAGTTGTAATAAATTAGCGACTCGAATTTCCGGAAATTCATCAGGTAATTGAGAAACTACAGTTCCTAGAGTTTGAATATCAGTATCTGCTGCTGTAATCAATACAAAGGGTGCTATAGTTTGTTCTAGGAAAAATAAACCTTCTGATTGATTCCAGCCTCCAGCAGTAGCATTTATACGGTGCATAGTTGGTAATTAATAATGACATAACATTTATTGTAGGTTGGGTTGTTCGCGTTAGCGTTGCAAAGCAATGGGAACGAAACCCAACACCCCCTACTATTGTACTAGATAGCGTTTCCACAAATCCTGAGGTGGGATATGGTAATATTATAAGAGTTTCCTTGGTATCAACAGATTTTCAGAGAAAGTGAAAAACGGGGTGAAAGACGAGCTATACTGTCATCCATGGAAATTAGATAAAATTATTAGAATCGCACTTTACTAAGTGATTTATCTATGGTAATTATACCATAGTCTGGAATAATTATCACGGTATTTCCATATCAGTCTGAAAACCTTGTTATCTTATGACTTTTAACGAAAATTCTAGGGTAAAACTGCCATCAATTCTACATTTACAGCGATTAAGTTATGAATACTTATCGCTAAAAAATGCGGTTTATAATTCAGAAAATAATATTTTTACAGATATTTTTAAACAAACCCAATTAAGAGATTGGTTACTTCCCATGCTAATGAACGGACAAATTACCATTAAATAACTGAAATTGCTAGTTATTTAGTTAAAGCTGATAATAGGTAATTAGTGATAAAATCCCTGTTTTCATCCTGTACATCCTGATTCTGACAGTTTACCTAACTAGTAACCTACGTTAAATATAAATTTTCAACCATACAACATTTAGATAGTTGAGATTGTGCCAGTAAAATTAAAGAATTAACGAAAATTTCGAGTTTACAAATTGGGCTTTTTACGTTAGCATTAAATGAGGCAATAAATAAATTCATTGTCAGGTCACAGATGCTATAATTGCATTATTCTGTGAAGAATTAAGAATTAAACCGCCGTTTTAATGGAGGATTTTATGCAAGTTAAAATTGAGTTACCTGATGAATTGGGAAAACAACTTTTGGAAATGCCTGATATGCAGCTATTAGTACAGAAAGCTGTGGAAAAAATGTTATTAGAAGAGCAAAGCAGACGAGCCACCCATGATTTATTAATTGAACAGAGAGAATTGTTACACCAAACTAGCAATGATGAAATTTTGCCAATTACGCGATCTCTAGTTGGTGTTTTGAAAGGTTATCATGTTGATGTAGCAGACTATAAAAAACATTTAGAGGAGAAGTATCTTTGAAAATTGTATTTGATACCAATATTGTTCTTGATATTTTGCTAGAGCGTGAGCCTTTCGTTAGCTTCTCTATTAATTTATTTAATGCTGTTGAGCAGCAAATTATTCAAGGTTATCTTTGTGCGACAACGATAACTACGATTGATTATTTGTTAACTAAATCAATAGGAAAGCAGTCAGCCAAGGTTTCTATTAATCAATTGCTTAATTTATTTGCGATTGCAGAGGTTAATGATCTGATATTGAAAGCAGCGATAAATTCAGATTTTTCTGATTTTGAGGATGCTGTTTTATATCATTCAGGCATTTATGCGGGTGTTGATGGTTTTGTAACTCGAAATAGCAAGGATTTTAAAACTGCTAGTTTGCTTATTTATAGTCCAACTGAATTACTAAGCATTATTCAAGAAATAAAGCATGACTGACAGTATTTTATTACAACTTTTAGACAATATCAAACATGACTAACTTACCAAAAGGATTAATCGTTTCCTGTCAAGCACCCATAAACTCACCATTACATGATCCTTATGTAATTTCTGCAATGGCACAAGCAGCAGTAAATAATGGGGCTGTAGGAGTGAGAATTGACACACCTATTCATATCCAAGCGGTGCGGAAAAAAGTCCAAGTTCCCATTATCGGACTTTGGAAACAAGTAATAACTGGTTCTGATGTATATATTACACCACAATTTCATCACGCTGTGGCCGTAGCGGCAGCAGGTGCGGATATCATAGCTATAGATGCTACTACTAGATATCGTCCCGGTGATGAAAAGTTAGCAAATATTATTAATTTGATTCATGATCAATTAAATAAGCCGGTTATGGCAGATGTAGATACATATCAAGCAGCACAATTAGCTGTTAATGCGGGTGCGGATATTGTCGGAACTACTCTTTTTGGTTACACTGGGAAAACTCAAGACTTTTCTCCTCCTGGTTGGGAATTACTGACTAAAATAGTAGAAAATCTTGACACTTTTGTGATTTGTGAGGGTGGTATTTCTTCACCACAAATGGCCAAAAAAGCCTTAGATTTAGGCGCTAATGCTGTTGTTGTGGGTGGAGCAATTACTGGCATTGATTTGTTAGTTAAAGCTTATAATTTGGCATTGGAAAATTAAAATCTTCTCATTTTTCTGTGGCAAAATAGTCATAATATAACATATTATTCAAATAGGCTCATAAAATGCTAGGAAACACCCTTGTGGGCAGATACCAAATTACCAATTACCTGGGAGGTGGGGGATTTGGCGAAACTTATGTTGCTAATGATACTCATTTACCCGGTTTACCGCAGTGTGTAGTTAAGAAACTTAAACCTCAGTCTAGTGATATTGCTACTTTGGAAATAGCCAGAAGGTTGTTTGACACAGAAGCCCAAGTTTTATATAAATTAGGGACTCATGACCGCATTCCGCAACTTTTAGCTTACTTTGAAGAAAATGCCGAATTTTATCTGGTGCAGGAACTTATTGTAGGTAATAACCTTAGTCAAGAATTAAGATCAGGTACAATTTTTACTGAAAATCAGGTAATTTCCCTAGTACAAGAAATTTTAGAAATTTTGGATTTTGTACATCAACAAAAAGTAATTCATCGTGATGTTAACCCTCGGAATATTCTGAGACGACAACAAGATGGTAAACTAATTTTAATTGATTTTGGTGCAGTTAAACAAATTACGACTAAATTAGTAAATTCCCTGGATACTACTAAATCTACTGTCGCTATTGGCACACCTGGTTATATCCCTGGAGAACAGGCACAAGGAACACCCAAATTTAGTAGTGATATCTATGCTTTGGGAATTATTGCTATTCAAGCTTTAACAGGATTATCCCCTGAACAATTAGAAAAAGATCCCGAAACTAATGAAATTATTTGGCAAAATTCCGCCACGGTATCCCCAGAATTTGCTCAATTTTTAAATCAAATGGTATGTTATGATTTTCGACAACGTTATGCCTCTGCGACAATAGCATTACAAGCTTTACAAAATTTGCATAAAAATACATCGGAAACAATAGTTTTTTCTCCCGCAACTTTACCAAATCAAGTTAAAAATTCCCCAGTTAAAAAAGGGATATTCTGGAAATTACCTTTGGGGATATTTGTGTTAGTTATTGGTGCTGTCGGTGGAATATTTATAATTAATCGCATTAATAATAAAAATGCTATAGAATTATATCATCAGGCGAATACTCTGCTGCAATTACAACGCTATCAAGAGGCTTTAACAATTTATGAAAAAGCCGGAGATATTAAACCTGATTATCCTCAAGCTTGGTATGGTCAAGGTCAAGCATTATTTCAATTAAAGAAATATGAACAAGCTTTAATGGTCTATGATCAAGCTATTCAACTTCAACCTGATTATTTAGAAGCTTGGAATAATCGCGGGTTGGTTTTAGTAAATCTCAAACGTTATGCGGAAGCACTTGCCACTTTTGATAAAGCTTTAGAACTCAAAAATGATGCTCCTCAAGTTTGGCAAGCTAAAGGGGATGTTTTTATAAAAATTAATAACTATAATAATGCAGTTAAGGCTTATGAACAAGCAATTAATTTACAACCTGATAATTCTGAATTATGGTACAAAAGAGGATTGGCATTACAAAATCTTAAACAGTATGAGGAAGCAATTACAGCTTATAAAAAAACCATAGAATTAAAACCAGATCATGAATTAGCTTGGTATAATTTAGGTAATTGTTCGGTGAATTTAAATCGTTATGAATTTGCTCTGCAAGCTTATGATCAGGTGCTACAATACAATCATGGTAACTTTCCCGCTTTGTTATCAAGAAGTAATATATTGATGACATTACGTAGATATCCAGAGGCTATTGATTCTTTTAACCAAGTGATTCAATCCAATCCTCGACGGTATCAAGCATGGTATAATCGGGGTTGGGCATTACATCAAGTTAAACGTTATCCAGAAGCCATAGAATCTTATAAAAAAGCTATTTCTTTAAAGGGAAATGATTATTTACTGTGGTATAATCTGGGAAATACACAATATAGTTTGCAAAAATATCCAGAAGCGATCGCATCCTATAATAAAGCTATCCGTTATAAACCCAATCATTATGAAAGTTGGTATAGTCGCGGTAATGCGCTATTAAATATGCAACAATATAAACAGGCGATCTCATCCTACGATAAAGCTATAGAATATAAACCAGATTACCAACAAGCTATAGAAGCCCGCATAAAAGCCCAGAATACCCCAACCCAAAATCTATGATCAGATTGTAAACCATTCTTTTTTCTTACCAAAATCCAGTAAAATATAAAATACCAATTATCCAATTAACTGAGAAAAATATCACATCCCTGCCAGTAGCCAAAATTATGGACGTATTAGAACTAAAACGCGAAATCGAAACATTGTCTAGCCGCCTGGGTAAAACCCAGGACTATCTTTGACGTACCCGCACTCCAAGCCAAAATTCACGATTTAGAACAAATTTCTGCCCAAACAGAATTTTGGGAAGACCAAACCCAAGCCCAAAACACCCTACAAGAACTCAATGATCTAAAATCCCATTTAGAGCAATATTACCGGTGGCATTCCCATTTAGACGATACTAGGGTAGTTGTTGAACTATTGGAACTAGAAACGGACACAGCGCTATTACAAGAAGCGGAGTCTACCATTAACAAACTCAATCATGATTTAGATCAATGGGAATTACAACAACTACTTTCTGGACCCTACGACGATAAAGGTGCAGTCTTAACAATTAACGCTGGTGCTGGTGGTACAGACGCGCAAGACTGGGCATTTATGTTAATGCGGATGTATACCCGTTGGGGAGAAGATCATGGTTATAAAGTTACTTTAGCAGAAGAATCAGAAGGTGACGAAGCGGGTATTAAATCTGCTACCCTAGAAATAACCGGACGCTACGCCTATGGTTATTTGCGTTCTGAAATGGGTACTCATCGCTTAGTACGAATTTCTCCCTTTAATGCTAACGGTAAACGACAAACCAGTTTTGCGGGAGTTGAAGTGATGCCACAAATAGATAATACCGTCAAATTAGACATTCCCGAAAAAGATTTAGAAATTACCACCACCCGTTCTGGTGGTAAAGGTGGACAAAACGTCAACAAAGTAGAAACCGCAGTCCGCATAGTTCACATTCCCACAGGGATAGCAGTCCGTTGTACAGAAGAACGGTCACAACTGCAAAATAAAGAAAAAGCCCTAGCTCGTCTTAAAGCTAAACTACTAATTATAGCCAAAGAACAACGCGCCCAAGAAATAGCGGAAATTCGCGGTGATATGGTAGAAGCCTCCTGGGGTAATCAAATCCGTAACTATGTATTTCATCCTTATCAGATGGTTAAAGACCTGCGTACAAACGTAGAAACAACAGCCATTACCGACATTATGAATGGTGAGATTGATATGTTTATCCAAGCCTATTTAAGACAAGAAAATCAGATAGTAGAAGCTTAGGGAAAGCAGGGGACACTTAGGTACACTATCAGAATCAGGATATCCATCGATTAAAGATAGCAATTCTCGGTGGGTTGTAAACGGATTTTTGGGAACGAACCACAGAGGACACAGAGGTAGAGAGAAAAAAAGAGGTATTTACGTTTTGTTGAGGATTGCTATATATGAGGATTGTATAATTTGGCTGTGTAATAGCTTAATTTAGGTTAATAAGCTGTACTGCCTTTAATTTGTATAATTATAGCGGGCAGGATGCCCGCACCACAACATCTAGCCATATTAGGATTGCATAATTTAGCCGTGTAATAGCTTAATTTAGGTTAATAGTCTGCACTCCTGAGTCCTATTTTCCCGCAACCTGTTAAAGTAATAAAGGAAATTTTTGGAGAAGTTAACTATGGACAAGTCCCCTAATACAGAACCCCAACCCAGCTATGTTAAACTAGCCATGCGGAACATGGTCAGAAAAGGCGGTACTTCCTTGAAACACTTTGCGTTAACTGCTGTAGGACTATTATCTGTCCTCGTTGGTTTAGCGTATCTGACCCGCTAAGGGGGAAAAATTGTGCCTTTACCAGTGGAATTATATTTAGAGAATTGTGTTGACGACTTTTCCCTAATTCCTCCCGAAACTTGGGAAAATTGGTTTCAGGAGTGGTTAGAAATTCTTAATGATTATTTACCAACTGCACCTAGTTATGAGGTTAGTTTGCGGTTGACAACTGATACGGAAATTCAAACCCTCAATTCCCAATACCGTGAACAGGATAAACCTACTGATGTTTTAGCTTTTGCATCTCTAGAAGCAAATTTACCACAAAGCGAGGAAATGCTCATATCTATGCCCTTGTATTTAGGTGATATTATTGTTTCTGTAGATACAGCACAGCGACAAGCACAACAGCAGGAACATAGCTTATCTACAGAATTAGCTTGGTTAACGGTTCATGGTTTATTGCATTTGTTAGGATGGGATCATCCTGATGAAAAAAGTTTGATGGAAATGTTACAGCAACAAGTTATCTTACTTGAGAAGATAGGTATGATTATTAACTTAGAGGTGTAGTATATGTATATTTAAAATTGGGAATCTTAGTGATTACTTCATAGTGTCGCTATTTAAAATGGCCTACAATTGCTTCAAAGTTGATCCGGCTATGGAAATCGGTAGATTCTCACTCTGTCACATATCATATTTTTTTATCTATGCCTTCAAAACTTTCGTCATCACCAACAAGTAAAAGCTTACCACCGCTTGTGTCTAAAGAGAGGGAACTTTCCTGGCAAATTGCCTCTAATTTATTTGTTAGTTTTAAGTATGCTTGGGCTGGAATTATCTATGGTTTTCAGACTCAACGTAATTTTCGCATTCATTTAGCCGTCTGCGCTTTGGCTATTAGTTTGAGTGTATTCTTACGTCTAGAAGCAGTGGAAATAGCTATAATTGCTGTTACCAGTGGGTTAGTTTTGACTTTAGAGTTAATGAATACTGCCATTGAGTCTATTGTAGACTTAACGGTGAAACAATCCTACCATGAATTGGCAAAAATTGCTAAAGACTGTGCGGCTGGGGCTGTACTTGTTTCCGCTTTAGTAGCAGTGTTAGTCGCAAGTACACTATTATTGCCTCCTTTAGCAACTTTAATCCTATCCAATTTCTAGATAGTGAATTGTGAAAAATAGAGACGTTTCTAGGAAACGTCTCGAATATTTTAAGATGAAATTAGGCAAAAATCGTGATATTAGTCATTGATAATTACGACAGCTTTACGTATAATTTAGTTCAGTATTTGGGAGAACTAGCAGCAGATTTCCCTGTAGCTAATGATATCCAAATCGTACGAAATGATAAGATGACTGTAGAGGAAATTAGAACCTTAAACCCAGACGCAATAGTCATTTCCCCTGGTCCTGGTCGTCCAGAAGATGCGGGAATTTCCTTAGATGCGATCGCTCAATTTGGCGAAAAATTACCGATTTTAGGGGTGTGTTTAGGACATCAAAGTATTGGTCAGGTATTCGGTGGTAAAATAGTTTCTGCACCAGAATTAATGCACGGAAAAACCTCCCAGGTATCACACAAGGGGATAGGAATTTTTCAAGGTTTAGAAAATCCCTTGACCGCTACCAGGTATCATAGTTTGGTAATTGAGCGGGAAACTTGTCCAGAAGTATTGGAAATTACTGCTTGGGTAGAAGATGGTACAATTATGGGTGTTAGACACCGGAACTATCCACACATTCAAGGAGTCCAATTTCATCCAGAAAGTGTTTTAACTTCTTTGGGTAAGGAATTACTCAGAAATTTTCTGCGAACCTTGTAAAGCGAAAAACAGATGAAAAGACGAGAGTTGATAGGCTATACTGGGGCAGGTCTAATGACGGCTGTAATTACTAATTTAGGTTTGCCTGTTTCAGTAAATGCCCAGTCTAGCGGTGTATCAATTCAGTGGTTGGGTCATACTTGCTTTTTATTCACCACTGGAAATGTCAAAATTCTGATTAATCCCTTTCGCACCTTGGGTTGTACAGCTAAGTATCGTCCCCCAAAAGTTGCGGCAGATTTGGTATTAATTAGTAGTCAATTATTAGATGAAGGTTATGTAGCAGGACTACCGGTAAATCCCAAATTAGTTTATCAACCGGGGGTTTACGAATTTAGGGGTGTTAATTTTCAGGGAATTACCACAGATCATGATCGTCACAATGGAAAACGATTCGGGAAAAATCTGGCTTGGAAATTCACCATAGCAGGACTTAATTTACTGCATTTAGGGGGTTCTGCTGCACCCCTGACCCTAGAACAAAAAATCCTCATGGGTCGTCCTGATGTATTATTTATTCCTGTAGGTGGTAGTGCTAAAGCTTACAATGCTCAAGAAGCAAAAGCAGCCATTACCGTCTTAAATCCTAAGTTGGTTATTCCCACCCATTACCGCACTCAAGCTGCTGATACAAACCAGTGTGACATTACCCCAGTAGATGATTTTCTGACTTTGATGCAGGGTGTTAATATCCGCCGAGGTAATAGTGACTCTATAGTAATTAATGCCAAGAGTTTACCAAAAAATACGGAAATCCAGGTTTTGAGTTATAAATTTTGACACCACGGATTTTTATACTCGACTTTTTGAAGGAGTTGGGGATGTTTTAAAGAAAATAGTTTTCATTTATAGGGGATATAATAACATATTTAAAATTCTTTGTCAATATCTTCTCAAGCAAAAAAGCGATCGCTTTCCATAATATTCTAGAAAGTGATCGCTGATTCTGAATTTAGAAAGTCCTAGTCATACTGACAATATGTCTTGACCAATAACTACTGACTAAATCAACCTGTATACCATTCTGGTGTCAGCTTATCTACATCAGCAACAGGAGTTTCAGTAGCTAAAGTTCCATCTATAGTCCAGATTTTATCAGCGGATGTTTGTTGATCACGCCAGTAAATATCAGTCTTACCATCACCATTAAAATCACCTAGAGATGCTGTCAAACCAGGGGTATTGCTAGGTAAGAAAGCTTCAGAACTGATGCTTGTACCATCCATCAACCAAGCAGTATTTGCACCAGTAGAGGCATTATGCCAGAAGATATCGGTTTTGCCATCACCATTGAAATCACCAATTTTTGCAGTCCAATCTGTACTCAAGGTGCTGACAGTACCTTCAGTTACAAAAACGCCATTCATCGTCCAAATCTTATTTTCCCCTGTTTGGGAGTTGCGCCACAAAATATCAGTTTTGAAGTCACCATTAAAATCACCAAGGGTAGAAGTCCAGGAAGCATCTTGAGCCTGGAGATCATACTTGGTAGTTTGGCTACCATCCATAAACCAAACACTATTTTCACCAGTGGTGGTATTACGCCAGAATATGTCACTCTTACCATTACCATCAAAATCAACAATGGTTGCAGTCAATCCTGGACCTGTAGTTTCTAGGACATTAGCACTAATTACTGTTGTACCATTCATTTGCCAAATAGCATTTTCACCAGTAGTTGCATTATTCCAGAAAATATCAGTTTTGCGATCGCCATTGAAATCGCCAATATTAGCAGTCCAACCTGGATCAACTCGATCTAAAGTTAAGTAATTAGCGACTCTTGTACCATCCATTTGCACAATTGTATTTTCACCAGTTGTCTTATTGCGTAACAAGAAATCGGTCTTATTATCACCATTAAAATCAGCAAGTTTGTAGTCATAAGCTGTTAAGTCATATTTACCCAAAGAACCCTGTTCTAAAACTTGTGTTCCATTCATTAAGCGAACTAAAATTTCACCAGTTTGGACGTTAACCCAAAGTTTATCTGTTTTACCGTCAGCATTAAAATCAGGAACAATGGCTGCACTGGTTAAATAAGGATTAGGATTGGGGTTAGGACTTCCTAATGGTAATTGTGGATTTGCTGGTAATAATGATGGATCTAATGGTGATTGAGGTGCAGAACTAGGAGGAAGCAAACTATCAAGAGGGTTTGTCAAAGCATCTGATTTTTGCAGGGATTCTTTTGCCCAACGGCTTGTATTTAAAGATAATTGTTCAGGCATGATGTGTTTTTATGAGTAATTAATATCCATTTTTAATTTGCTTTTGATAAAGATTCTGTAAACAGTAAACATCTGGTTAATTATTTTTATTAAATGTCAGTATTTATAGACATTTACATCATGTTTATAAATAGGAAATTTTCCAAATCAAAAGTAATATCTAAACAATCAAAAAATATTTTATATTTTATTTATTAAAGTCATGATTTAAAAATAAAATCCTGTTTTCTTGACATCGAGATCCCGAATCATATATGTATTGCTTTTATTGCTTTTATTCCTTTGCGTCTTGGTAAGCATAAAACTCCACCTCTGTGTCCTCTGTGGTTCATCCAAAAAAAAGATTGGTGAACACAAATCAAGAGAAAATTAGCTATTATAAGTAGAATTAGCAATTTTCTCGACAACATTCTCAGTAGTCTTTAATTGTTAAAGCTAAAAACAACACTATTAATAAATCAGCTATGCAAACAGAATATCAGCAACGTCGTCAGGATTTAATGGCGAAAATAGGCAGTAGTACAGCGATTTTCACAAGTGCGCCCACAGCGGTCATGCACAACGATGTTGAGTATATTTATCGTCAAGATAGTGATTTCTTTTACTTAACTGGGTTCAATGAAGCGCAAGCAGTAGCGGTATTAGCACCTCATCATCCAGAGCATCGCTTTATATTATTTGTGCAACCGAAAGATCCAGACAAGGAAGTTTGGACTGGTTATCGTTGTGGAGTAGAGGGAGCAAAAGAATTTTATGGTGCAGATATAGCTTACCCCATTGCAGAGTTAGATGAGAAGTTACCGCAATATTTAGAAAAAGCAGACCGCATTTATTATCATTTGGGACGCGATCGCAATTTTAATGATAAAATCATCCAACATTACCAAAGTTTACTACGAACTTACCCTAAACGAGGTACAGGACCAATTGCGATCGCAGATCCTAGTATTCTCCTGCACAATATGAGACTTTATAAAAGCACAACAGAATTAGACCTAATGCGTCAAGCTGTAGAAATTGCGGTAGAAGCTCATAATTATGCTTTACAAAGCAGTAAACCGGGACGTTATGAATATGAAATTCAAGCCGAAATAGAACATCTTTTCCGTTTACGGGGAGGAATGGGACCTGCTTATCCTTCCATTGTTGCTGCTGGTAAGAATGCTTGCGTACTACATTACATTGAAAATAACAGTCAACTGCAAGAACAGGACTTGCTATTGATTGATGCTGGTTGCGCTTATGGTTATTACAATTCAGATATTACCCGCACATTTCCCGTTAGTGGTAAATTCACACCAGAACAAAAAGCATTGTATGAAGTTGTATTAGCAGCACAAAAACAAGCGATAGCAGAAGTAAAGCCAGGTAATTCTTTCTATGCACCTCATAATGCAGCGGTGCGGATATTAACAGAGGGATTAGTGGAACTGGGTTTACTCAAAGGGGAAATTGATAAATTAATAGAGGAGGAAAAATATAAACCATTTTATATGCACCGTACCAGTCATTGGTTAGGTTTAGATGTGCATGATGTGGGAATTTATCAACATGGAGAAAACCCGCAAATTTTACAACCTGGCCAAGTGCTGACAATAGAACCGGGACTGTATATAGTCCCTGACACTAAACCAGCAGAAGACCAACCGGAAATTGACCCGCGTTGGCTAGGAATTGGGATTAGAATTGAAGATGATGTATTAGTTACTTCTGAGGGAAATGAGGTATTAACTGCGGGAGTTCCCAAGGAAATTAAGGATTTAGAAAAATAAACAATAATTTGTAATTTTTTTGGACTAAATAATTGCATGAAAACTCAGTAAGATAGTAGTATTCAGGAGGAGGTTGCTAGGTTTTTTGTGGTTTAAGATACAAGAAACTGATAAGTAACCCCTTTTCTGTCAAGGGGGGGAAGGTGATAATGTATTTTAGTTAATTTCACAGGAGGAGATGATAGATCATTGGTAAACTCGGAAAATAGCACATTAATGTCTTATTGGACTCTTAGGGTATGGGGTATTCTGTTGTTTATCAATCGTCAATAATTACCGTGATAGAAAAGTACCCTAAAAAAGTGCGAAACAGATGATCACAGAAGTTTCAGGCTTGATGAAAAAGGTGATAATTAATATGAGTACCAATCTAGCCATTGTCAACTGGAAACACCATAAGCAACATACAGATTTAATACTTGATGATAGTAAACCATTGAGATCAAATCGTCACCGAATTGCTATGAATGTCCTCATGGGTTCTTTACAGCAACTTTGGTCTAACCGCAATGATTATTCTACCGAGGGTAATATGTTCATTTATTACAGCAGTAGCCAGGTCAAGAATCGTCATTTTCGCGGTTCTGACTTTTTTGCTGTTCTCAATGTTGATAGTAGTAATATTCAAGAAAGTTGGGCGGTTTGGGAAGAAAATGGTCGCTATGTTGATATGATTGTAGAATTAATATCACCAGCGACGGCAGAGGTAAATATAGGTATTAAAAAGTACCTTAATGATCGGGTTTTTTGCACCTCAGACTACTTTGTTTACAACCCCTTTGACTCTAGTTCTTTACAGGGATTACACTTAGATCATCACCAAGAATATCGCTCTTTAACACCTAATGAAAATGATTGGCTGTGGTGTAGACATTTGGGTTTGTGGATAGGAACGTGGGAAGGAACTATACAGAGGGAAACTGCGACTTGGTTACGCTTTTATGATATTACTGGCAACTTAGTTTTGTTACCAGAGGAGGCGGAGAAAGCACAAGTAGAAAAAGTAAGAGTAGAAGCGGAGAAGTTTAAAATCCAAGCGGAAAATGCTAAGGACAAAGCGGCGAAATTAGCTGCGAGATTAAGAGAATTGGGTGAAAATCCAGATATATTGTGATGTTGTTCTATCAGTTACAGCAGGTTTCATATCTTGATAGCACACCCTGAATTAATCCACTGCTGTGCTAATTTGTATCGCTTTTGATATTGATTCAGATTATCATAGGAGTTTAGGGCTTGGTGAAAAAGGTAATAATTACATGACTACCGACAACAATCTAGCCGTTGTGGACTGGGAAGCCCATAACCCACCAACAGATTTAATATTTGATGATGGTGAAGTCTTGGAATCAAATCGTCACCGTATTGCTATGAATGTCCTCATTCGTTCGTTGCAGCAGCTTTGGTCTGACCGCAATGATTATTTTACTGGGGGCAATATGTTTATATACTACAGCAGTAGCCAAATTCGCAATCGTGATTTTCGCGGTCCAGATTTCTTTGTGGTTCTGAATGTTGATGGTAGAAATCCTCGACAAGGTTGGGTAGTTTGGGAAGAAAATGGTCGCTATCCTGATGTAATTGTGGAGTTAATGTCACGGTCTACAGCAGTAATAGATAAGGGAATTAAAAAAGACTTGTACGAACAGACTTTCCATACTTCAGATTACTTTGTCTATGACCCATTTGATGCCAATTCTTTAGAAGGATGGCATTTAGATCATGAACAACAGTATCAACCCTTGACACCAAATGAAAATGGTTGGCTATGGTGTAGACGTTTAGGTTTATGGTTGGGAACTTGGGAAGGAACTATAGACAGGGAAACTGCAATTTGGGCGCGGTTTTATGATGTTGCTGGTAATCTCGTTTTGTTACCAGAGGAGGCTGCTCAATTACAAGCCCAAGCTGCTCAATTACAAGCCCAAGCCGCTCAATTACGAGAGCAGGAAGCTGAAGCAAAAGCGGCTAGGTTAGCTGCTAGATTACGAGATTTGGGCGAAAATCCAGATATTTTGTAATCTCTTTTGTCTGGGTTAAATGTAGCTTCTGTCTACATTTAACTCCTCTGATAACTAACTAGAAGCACTAGTATAAAAACGGAGAGCAAATCGCCAAAACTGAGTAGAAATGAAAAATAATACAAAAGCTAATAATCCTGCACCTAGCAACGAGGTAAATTCAATTTCTCCTAACATGGATTGGGCGGGAATAGTAGTTAAAAAAGATACTGGTAATACAAAGGTAAAGAAAAAGCGATAAACCGCAGGATAGCCAGTAATTGGATATCTTCCCGCTTCTAAGAAGCCTTTTAATACTTCTGTAATATTGTATATTTTAACAAACCAAATGCTGGTTGCTCCTAGTATAAACCACAAACTGTAAAGAATAACTAAACCGCAAAATAATGGCCAGAGGGTCAATAGATATCTGTCAATGCCTAAGCCAAGTTTAGTACCAGCGTAGCCAATTATCAGTAACCCAAAGATTAAATCTGGTATTCCCCAGAGGGAAAAGGTGTGACAAGATAACCAAAACTGACTGCGAACAGGTTTTAATAATACAAAGTCTAAAGTCCCTTCCTGGACATGGCGCACAATGTAATTTAAATTGGGAGAGAGAAAGGTAGCACTAAAGCCTTGTAATAAGGTGAAAACTCCTAAAACTACTAAAGCTGCTTCCCATGACCAACCTGTAAAAGTGTAACCTGTGCGGTAAAATAGGAACAAACCAAAGATACTACCGACTAAATTACCTAAACTACTAAGAGCAGCAATGATAAAATTAATACGATATTCCATTTCCGCAGCGATCGCCGCAGTCCAAAATAATCTCAGCACTTTTAAATATCTTTGCATTTTTCGCCTTGACCCCAATATCCGTTAAATATGTAAATATAAATTAAACATAAAATAAATTTATCTAAATTTAATATTACTTTTTATTTCTATAAATTTATAACCGTTAAAATGTTGAGTAAAATGTCTTAAACAAGTGGGATTTTATGCACTTTGATTTACCAGAATTAGTTAAATCACTTGGTTACTTTGGAGTATGGGGAATTATTTTTGCTGAATCTGGTTTATTGATTGGTTTTTTTCTGCCTGGTGATAGTTTATTATTTACAGCAGGATTTGTCGCCTCTCAAAACTTGTTGAATATTTGGGTACTGATTTTCGGTGCGTTTGTTTGTGCTGTATTGGGTGATAATGTCGGGTATTTTACTGGACATAAATTTGGCAGAAAATTATTTGATCAAGAAGATTCTTGGTTATTCCATAAAAAGCACGTTGTCAAAACCCAAGATTTTTACGAAAAGCATGGTAAGAAAACGATTGTTTTAGCAAGATTTGTGCCAATTATCAGGACTTTTGCCCCAATTGTCGCAGGAATTGGAGCTATGCACTATCGGTCTTTTATGTCTTACAATTTATTCGGTGGTTTTGTATGGACTTTTGGTATTACCTTATTAGGTTTCTTCTTAGGAAAATCTTTACCAGCGGAACAATTAGATAAATATCTGTTACCAATAATTGGCTTAATTGTGGTTGTTTCTTTATTACCTTCAATTATTCATATAATTAAGGAAAATAGAGCTAATAAACCTTAAAAATTCACAATTCACAATTCAAAATCTATTGAGATACTCCAATTTTTATTCAATGATGTCAATTGATTATTTTTGATTGCCAAAGATCACCAAAAACTGGTAATGTAACTAAGGCAAATATTATGGATGTTATAAGTTGAAAACTCGTTCTCATTATTGGCAACTTCTACCCTATATCCGCACCCAATGGCCAACTATTATTAAGGGTTTTGTGGGCATTTTAGGCTATGTACTGGCAACATTAACCCTAATTAATGTCGCAGGGAAGTTGGCAGTTCCCTTTGGCAATGGTAATGTATTAGCGATCGCTCAATTAGCCGCAATCAGCACTGCTATTTTTCTGGTCAGAGGCTTTTTTCAGTCCGTGCAAGACTTATACATGGCCAGGGCTGCTTTAAGAGTAGCTTTTGATCTCCGACAACAGGTTTATACCCATTTACAAAAACTCAATCTCAGCTTTTTTGAAACTGCTAAAGCTGGAGATTTATCTTATCGTCTCACGGAGGATATTGACCGGGTTGGAGAAGTGATTAATAAGCTTTTCCATGATTTTACTCCCTGTGCTTTACAGTTAATTGCTATTCCCATTTACATGATTTATTTAAACTGGCAACTGACTTTAGCAACGGTAATTGTTGCCCCAATCATGGGAATTTTAATTGGTTGGTTTGGGGAACGTTTACGGAAATATTCTCTCAAAAGTCAAAGTCGTATCTCTGATTTATCTGCTATTTTAACGGAAGTTTTTAGCGGAATTCGCTTAATTCAAGCTTTCGCAGCGGAAAAATACGAAATTGATAGGTTTAGTTTTGAAGCAGAACGCAGTTTTAAAGCTAAATATTCCGTAGAAAGATTAAAAGCTATTCAAATTCCTATTGTCGGGTTTTTAGAAGCTGTCAGTGCCTTATCTTTATTAATGGTAGGAACTTGGCAAATATCTCAACGTAATTTAACCGTCGGTGAATTTTTTAGTTATTTAACAGCAGCAGCTTTGTTAATTGACCCCATTGGACATACTACTAATAATTATAATGAATTTAAACAAGGTGAGGCATCAGTTGATAGAATTTTTGAGTTATTAGCAATTCAACCAACGGTATTAGAAAAACCTGATGCTATTAATTTACCTGCTGTTAATGGTAAAGTCGAATATTGCAATATTACTTTTGCCTATCAATCGGGAGAAACGGTTTTAAAAAAAATTAGCCTATTAATAATGCCCGGTCAGGCTGTTGCTTTAGTTGGTGCTTCTGGTGCTGGTAAAACTACTTTTGTGAACCTGTTACCTCGATTTTATGATGCGGAATTTGGAGAGATTTTTATAGATGATATCAATATCCGAAATGTGACTTTAAATAGTTTAAGAAAACAAATTGGCATCGTTCCCCAAGAAACAATTATGTTTTCAGGAACTATTGCCCAAAATATCGCCTTTGGACAGAATGATTTTGATATTCAAGCTGTTGAAAAAGCCGCAAAAATCGCCAATGCTCATCAATTTATTCAGCAATTACCGGCAGGTTATCATACTTGGGTGGGAGAGCGAGGTGTGAATTTATCAGGGGGACAAAGACAAAGAATAGCTATTGCTCGCGCAGTCCTGCTTAACCCGCAGATTTTGATACTTGACGAAGCTACGTCTGCCTTAGATTCCGAGTCAGAAGCTTTGGTACAAGAAGCTTTAGAGAGATTGATGAAAAACCGCACTGTATTAATTATTGCCCATAGATTGTCAACCGTCAGAAAATGCGATCGCATTTTAGTTTTAGAAAAAGGACAAATTGTCGAATCAGGAAATCATCAGCAATTGTTAGAATTAGCAGGGAAATATGCGCGGTATTATGCTCAACAGTTTTCCTAAAGTTACTCACTGCATGAAATGATAAGTATACATTATACATTATCAATAATACTTTTAATATTCAAATCTAGCTGCAATTCTATGTAAC
>NZ_KE384612.1:1608-1852 GCF_000426905.1 Dolichospermum circinale AWQC131C | reverse complement strand
ATTTTCTTAACAATTAATTGAGAATTATTTTTATTTAGCAACGAGCTTGCAATACTTTCCGCGATTTGCTAGAATTATTGAGAATTTCATAATTGGGTTACTATTGTCAATTTTGTACCCTGCTGAAAAGATGATCTGTAAAAGTCTTTATTTACAGTCGTTTCAGAGATCGATTTTGAAAAGAAATACAAAACTTTACAAATTAGCAGTAGTTTTAAAGAGTCAAGTGGGGAAAAATTATTCA
>NZ_KE384612.1:1176-1379 GCF_000426905.1 Dolichospermum circinale AWQC131C | reverse complement strand
CCTCATAACACTGGGAAGTGCTGTAATAATTGAATGGTGATCATATCACATCAATCATAAGGACGATGTAGAGACGTTTCATGAAACGTCTCTACAATGTGGTTTCCCTAAAGGAAACCAGAAACTACACTAAGGTAGTAGTAAAGTTACTGATTCCTAAAGTACCAGTTAAACCTGTCACCTCAATAATCGCATCCGTAGTG
>NZ_KE384612.1:301-1142 GCF_000426905.1 Dolichospermum circinale AWQC131C | reverse complement strand
AGGTAAATTGAGCCGCAGAATTAGCTGTAAAAGCAGCAGTAGTTAACTTAGCTGAAATCCCGGTTGTATCAAGTGTTGCCACAGATCCGACATTATTGAAAACGCTGCGGGCAGTGGCAACAACGAACAAATCATTCGAGGGATTAGCATTGAACCCGTTAATAACATCAAAGTCACTCACAAGAGAATCAGTTAAAACGCGGTAGTCAAAACGGTCTATTCCTAAATTTCCAGTTAGGGTATCTTTTCCCACTCCTCCAGTCAGGAAATCATTACCAGCACCACCAAATAAGATATCATTACCTGCACCACCGTTAAGAGTGTCATTACCTGCGCCACCATTGAGAGTATCATTACCAGCGTTACCTGTGAGGGTGTTATTAGCGCCGTTACCGATAAGGACGTTATTGCCGGCATTACCAGTACCGCTAATTGCTGCCGCTCCGGTCAGGGTGAGGTTTTCTACATTCGCTGCTAGGGTGGTAGTAGCCGCAGTTACGAGAGTATCGGTAATGGTTGTAGTTACAGTTGCTGTACCCAATTGGGCATTGGTAGGAGAAGACAGGGTAAGATTAAAGGTTTCCTGTGGTTCGTTAAGGGAGTCATTGAGAATAGGAATAATGATGTCTTGACTAGTAAAACCAGGAGCAAAGGTTAGAGTTCCGCTAGTGCTAGTATAGTCCGACCCTGCTGTAGCGGTATTGTTAACAGTGGCATATTGAACAGTAATTGTTTCAGTGCTATCACTAGACAAAGTAACAGTATAAGTGACATTTTGGGGATTGGTGATGCCTTCGACTACCGTTTGGTTAGCGCTCAGGTCAATAATGGGTAAATCAAT
>NZ_KE384612.1:0-215 GCF_000426905.1 Dolichospermum circinale AWQC131C | reverse complement strand
CCGATGTAACGGTGAGGATGGCAGTTTCTGTTCCTTCGACAAGGGTGTCATCAGTGACGTTCAGGTTGACCACTGCGGTGGCAGAACCTGCGGCAAAGGTGACAGTAGTAGGAATGGTTGTGTAATCTGTGCCATTGGTGGCTGTTCCGGTTAAGCTGACGTTAACCGTTAAGCTACTGGTAGTAGGACCTGTGCGGGTTAAGGTGTATTGTCCG
>NZ_KE384611.1:56323-62624 GCF_000426905.1 Dolichospermum circinale AWQC131C | reverse complement strand
ACTCTTGTGGTGCGGGCATCTTGCCCGCACAAGGTGTACCTCACTCAAAGCTACTTGCTGTATCTCTCCCTAAACCCTCCTTCCTTCGCGCTCTTCGCTCCTTCGTGGTTCATTTCTTCCCTGCTGACCATAAAATAAAAGACGCAGAAAACGGCTCTGTCGTGCCTCTGCGCCCGTAGCCAGAAAAAACCCTTAAACCATCTTACCAAGCCTGTACAGTAGGCTGTGCTTGAGGCTGGAACATAAACAGAGAATAAACCACATCACGGCGGATATTCACCATCATATCCAAGAACAACTCATAACCCTCGCTCTTGTACTCAATCAGCGGGTCCTTTTGTCCATAACCACGCAAGCCAACGGACTCACGCAAAGCATCCATTTGTTGCAGATGTTCCCGCCACAAAGTATCAATGCGTTGAAGAATAAAAAAGCGTTCCCCTTGGCGCATTAATCCTGGTTGAATTTGGTCAATTTGCGCTTCTTTGAGATCATAAGCAATTCGCGCTTGTTCATGGAGGAAAGCTTTAATTTCCAAAATTCCCATATCTTCCAACTGGCTAGACTGCATATCAGCCAACAGGTAAACAAACTCTTTTACCTTACTCACTAACTTCTCCAATTCCCATTCTTCCGAAGGTAAATCAGGGTTAATGTAATAATCAACGATGTCGTCCATGGTTTTTGCAGCGTATTTGATCACCTGTTCCTTCAAATCTTCGCCTTCCAAGACCCGACGACGTTCCGCATAAATAGCCCGACGTTGGTTATTCATCACCTCATCATACTCAAATACCTGTTTACGGATATCATAGTAATAGGTTTCTACCTTTTTCTGCGCTCCTTCTAAGCTGCGAGTCAACATACCCGATTCAATAGGCATATCTTCTTCGACTTGAAACGCATTCATCAATCCAGCAACGCGATCGCCCCCAAAGATGCGTAATAGGTTATCTTCTAAACTGAGGAAAAATCTTGTAGTTCCGGGGTCGCCTTGTCTTCCCGCCCGTCCGCGTAACTGATTATCAATCCGTCGTGATTCATGGCGCTCTGTACCAATGACGTGCAAACCCCCTCGTGCTACTACTTGATCATGTTCGCGGCTGGTAAATTCCTCATATTCACGTTTAATCTCTTGGTAGGCCGCCCGCAATTTCTGAATTACCACATCATCCGTAGGGGCTTTTTCCGCCGCTACAGCCACTTTGTCTTCTGCTTCCAACTCCGGTAAACTACGTTCGCCGTAAGCCTTTACAGCCGCCTCTACAGCCGCTTTTAAAAGCTGTTCTGTTTCCTTTGTTAATTGGGTGGGGAAAATTTCTGGAGAAGCCCGCCAAGTTTTCACCTTTTTCCCCGGGACAAAACCCTGTCCACCACCGCTACCACCTATAGGTAGTCCAGAAGCCCTCTGGATACCAAAACTATCATCATCTTCCGGTGTGACAATGCGGGGCATAAAATATTCCCGCAGTTTCAACCTGGCCATATACTCAGAGTTACCACCGAGAATGATATCTGTACCACGTCCCGCCATGTTAGTAGCGATAGTTACAGCCCCACTGCGTCCAGCTTGGGCGATAATTTCCGCTTCTCGTTCTACGTTTTCTGGTCTAGCGTTGAGTAACTCATGGGGAATTTCCATTTCTTTCAGGAGTCGGCTCAGGAGTTCAGATTTTTCGACGCTAGTTGTTCCCACTAACACAGGTCTACCATTTTCGTGCATTTCGGCACATTCTTTAGCGATCGCTCTCCATTTCCCTGATTCGGTTTTAAACACCATATCAGATAAATCTTCCCGTCTTCTGGGCTGATTTGTGGGAATAATTGTGACTTCTCGTTTATAAATCTTTTCAAATTCCACTTCTTCGGTTTTTGCAGTTCCCGTCATTCCCCCTAACTTGGGATACAGCAAAAACAGGTTTTGATAGGTAATGGTCGCCAAAGTTTGGGTTTCTGGCTGAATTTCTACCCGTTCTTTCGCCTCAATTGCTTGGTGTAATCCATCACTCCATCGCCTACCGGGCAATACCCGCCCCGTAAATTCATCCACAATCACAACTTCATCATTGCGGACAATATAATTAACATCTTTGAGAAACAATTCCTTCGCTTTAATCGCATTAAAGATAAAATGCGCCCAAGGGTCTTCTGGGTCAAATAAATCTTTCACATCTAGTTGATTTTCCGCCTCAGCAAAACCCTCATCCGTCAAAAGAACATTACGATCCTTTTCGTTAACTTCGTAATGTTCATCTTTTTTGAGAGTGAAAGAAATTTCCGCAGCTTGTAAGTATTTTTCCGTAGGTCTTTCCACCTGACCAGAAATAATCAGAGGTGTCCGGGCTTCATCAATCAGGATTGAATCTACCTCGTCAATGACACAGAAATTAAATGGCCGTTGCACCACCTCGGACATAGAGGTAGCCATATTATCCCGCAGGTAATCAAAACCTATTTCACTATTCGTTACATAGGTAATGTCACAATCATAATTTTTTTTGCGTTCACTGGGGGTCATTGTAGACTGAATTAACCCCACACTCAAACCCAAAAACCGATGGACTTGACCCATCCATTCTGCATCCCGACGGGCTAGATAATCGTTAACGGTAATTACGTGAGCGCCCTTACCAGTTAAGGCATTTAAGTAACTTGGTAAAGTCGCTACCAAGGTTTTTCCCTCACCGGTTTTCATTTCAGCGATTTGCCCATTGTGAAGGATTATACCGCCTTGTAATTGAACATCAAAGTGGCGCAATCCCAAAACACGCCGACCTGATTCCCGAACCACAGCAAAGGCTTCTGGCAAAATATCATCTAGGGTTTCACCTTTGGACAGTCGTTGTTTAAACTCGACGGTTTTAGCCCTTAACTGTTCATCAGAAAGCGGTTTAATATCTTCCTCTAAGAGGTTAATTTCTGTAATGTCAGGTTGGTATTTTTTAAGTTTACGAGCGTTGGGATCGCCCAACAAAAGTTTTAGCATGGCAGTTTATAGAATTAAATCAGAAAGGATGGAGATTCAAGCTTTGGCTATATGATTATAGACGTTTAATCTAACCCAGCCGCTTTGCTTATGGGTGGGTGGAAAATGAGAATTTACTCAAAAACCGAATTAAAAAACTGATCACTTATATACAATGAGTGGTTTTAATTATTATTTTAATATTGAAACCGTCTAATCGTCACATTTTGCCGTGAGAAATTATGTTTCGCACAAAGGCACAAAGTTAAGGGTTTACAGGATTTGCACCGTGGGCGCTGGTGGCGAATCCGAATATACAGCCCATAGCCACACTTGAGCCAAAAATCACTAACATCACGATGAGTAGTTGACGTTTTAGTCGCTGGTGGGATTTACTTTTAACTAAATTTGGCATAAAGTTGAAAATAGCAATGTTTATTTATTTGTTACCAGCGTGTAGAAGAAAATTTCCCAAAATAAGAATTGCCTATGACAGAGAAAAATTCAGAGTTATCTAACTTTCTACAGGCAAGAAAATCGTCAACACTTCGCCATTTTGAGGACGTTGACGGACAATCAACTTGCCACCAATTGCTTGAAATAAATGCTTAGTTGCAGCCATATTTAAAGTAATTACGCCTGTTTCTGGTTGGAACATTAATAATTGGCCTAAAGATTTACGAATTGGTGGTGTTGTCATGGAGCTTTGGGAATCTTGACAATTAAACTGAGGTGACAATTGTAATTTTAGTTGATCACCAGCGGTCATTACTTGGACTTGAATACAACTACCGGGGGGTAAACTGCGGGTAAAATTCTCCATTAAACCTGTGAGTACCCGGTCTAGCATAGCAGGATTACTCACCACCGTTGGCAGTTGTTTAGGTAAGACCACATTTAAAGTTAAATTACGGCGAGTTGCCGCTTGTTGCCAACGGGGAATACTTTGCTTTAATACTTGATCTAAACACATCGGTGTGAGTTGGCCATGGACTGACTGAGACAATTTTGAGACCAAGGGTTGCTGAGATAAGTTTTCTAATTCGGCTGCCTTAAATAATAACTCCATTCTGTCAATTTGATCAGTACATTCATGATCAATAACTTCCAGACGACTGATAACATTGACAGGTAAATCCTGGTGTTTTAATAGCAACCGTGTCATCATGCGAATTGTTGTTAAAGGGGTGCGGACTTCATGGGCAAAAGCTTGTAGTAATTCTACATCAGGACGAGATGGATGTTTTGGCGGTGGAGTAGGTGAAGGAACAGATGATAAAGTATGGGTAACTTGTGGATTACTTTCTGGGATAGTTAATTCCTGAAGTAATAATTTACTAAATTGCATGATAGTGTGATAGTCTGGAGCAACTAAAGGATAGTTTTGGACTTTAGTATCTAAATCAGCAAACAATTCTGGATTAGTTAAAACTACCCTAGAGCCTAAAGATTGCCAAGCTTGTTGTACTATTTCTGGTGCAAAGGAAAATAAAAACTCTTTCTGACCATTTTCAAGTTCAGACAAAACCAGCACTAATCTAAATTCATCTGTGAAGACTAAACAAAACTGCTCTGCTGCCAGAGGATCAGCCGGTAATAAAGGTAAAATAGATTCTTGAAAAGTAGGAGTTTCAGGAGAAATAGTTTCTATATTATTAATGTTATTAATGTTATTAATGTTATTTACATTCTGGAGGATTTCTGAGGGGATAATAAACGGCATCAAAGCCAAAGGGTTAAAAGGTTTTGCGGTAAAAGTTATTGTTTGTAAATGTTGTGTTAGTTCTGGGTGACTAAATAAGGGAGCAGGTGCGGCTAACACCAAACCTGGGTTAGTATGGGGTAAAGTCGTAGCCAGAGACCGGAAAAAACCCAACAGCAGGTTTTCCGTGGCCGCGAGACTAACACGCCATTGATGTTCAGCCTTAGCAGTGGAACAGTCAGCCACAGGAGACTGACTTGCGGATAAAACTTCCTTGAGACTTGGCAAAATCCATTTATACACAGGTTTTTGTCCCTTGATTGCAAAATTGCTACAGTAGCTAACGGTGGCTAGGGAGATATTTACACCTTATAATCATGGGATTATAGACCTTGCTGTGAAGAAGTCAAAGTCGTACAACCGAACAATTGAGGTGCAATTTCCTCAATTTTTGACTTTTTCAGCGTCAAGTCTCAGGTAACAGAGTCCAACTTGTTATTATAGCAGTTCCTGGTATTATGAAGTACAGATATTAATAATAAAAATCTTGTGGTGCGGGCATCTTGCCCGCATCAGGTGTACCTCACTCAAAGCTACTTGCTGCATGAATCCGTTATTAATTAAAAATACCTGGCGACTAGAGACCGCCAGGCTAACGTTAATAAGTGGCTTGTTGGATGAGAGTATCTAACTCCTGCTGCATTTTGCTTCTGACTAACTCATAACATTCATTAACATAGGCGCGATCGCTTGCGGCTTGTTTCCCATAGCGTGGGAACACAATCGGGGGACAAACCCTAGTATAGATAGATATGGGTAAGGGAATATTGGGTAACGGACCAAAAGCCAGTCCCCAAGGTAATCCTAGATAAATAGGAAAAACCAAAGGGTCAACTCCAAATATCCAAGGCATCCCCATGTTATGGAATTTCTGCATGATCTGATATATATCAGCTAGAACAATCAGGGTATCATGTGAACCCCAGGAAATCGCCGGAACAATCGGCACATTTTCCCGCAGTGCTAACTTGATAAATCCCTGTCGTTGAGCAAAGTAAATTTTATCTCGCATTGCATGGGGGCGAAAGACATCCTCAGCACCACCAGGATAGACTAAGACACTAGCCCCAGCCCGCAAAGCCGCGTAAGCCATTTTGGGATGCGCTCTGACTGCACCGGCTTTCATCGCCATTTCTGCTGCTGGAGGGAAGACATCCCAAACCTTGGGGTGCATTAACCCATAAATCTGTCTTTCCACACCAAAGCGACGATACCAATCATATAACATCATTGATGTATCTGGAGATGCTAGTCCGCCATTATGAGAACCGACAACGAGAATTTTTCCATCTGGGACATTTTCCCAGCCACTGGTTCGGACTCGAAAGTAGAAGTTATATAACAAGCCCAATATGGGCATCATAGATTCGATGAACTTTGGATCTCGTTGATCCAAGGACCACCCTGTATTAGTGTTTTGAAGATGTTGCAGTTTTAACATCAGGGAATTTTTCGGGATTTACACGGATGAAATAATCCGTTATTTTGCAGTTTTATCTAGCCTAACGTAAGCTTTCCAATATTTCCCGTACTCCGAAATAGACAACTAACGCAGTTAACCAAGGTCAAACAGT
>NZ_KE384611.1:42328-56234 GCF_000426905.1 Dolichospermum circinale AWQC131C | reverse complement strand
AGAGGCGAGGCTTGTACCGAAAATTCCCAATCTAAAATCTAAAATCTAAAATTTTTTGGTCAATTGCTTATAATTCGCTCTCTGATTGACCTGACTCGTAAAATTACTGGTTGAGTCGAGGGTAGCAAATCTGGAATCAAGTTATAACGTATATGCACTATTAACACTAATATGCCTTCGGCATACGCAACCTGTGCGGGTTGAAACTTGTTTGAGAGCATCCGCAACTATCCCCTTGCACCATGAAGAAACATTTCTCTAAACGTTATGATATAGACGGAGGTGGCTCATGAATTACCCTACTTACGCTATGTTTTAGGTAAGTTCTGAGAATATAGATAGATATTTGGGATTGGATTTTGACAAATTACGTTATCAACCTAAAGGGGTGTAAAAATAAAATGAAGACTTGGAGTCCATTGACAATTGTTCCCTTGGGGTTAGCAATAAGTTTATTGCTTAGTGAGGCTAGTTTTGCCGAAGCCCCAAGTACTGAAATTAAAAATCCTCTCCAGATAGACCCAATAATTTTAACTGGTATGTCCGGGGGAACAGTTAATACTGATTGTGGGTATATTTCCACTACACCTAGTCAAGTGATTGAAATCACAGATTCAGTACCATATCTACAGTTAAGATTAGAGAGTGAAGGACAAGCAACGCTATTAATTGATGGTCCAGGGGGTCGGTTCTGTGTACTTAGTAATGATGCTCTGAAAAGTAAACCACAACTATCTGGTTACTGGACTAAGGGAAAATACTCAGTGTATGTGGGTGAATTATCAAAACAGAATTATAATTATACCCTTTCTATTTCACAACAACAACAAAAATAACAATTGTAAGTAGGTTGGCGTTAAAAATTGTCGTTATAGCACGGTTGTGCAAGAGTAAAGAGGTTCTCAGGGATTTTACATTTCTTTACGGAGTTTGATTTTTTGATGCCAACTTACTTAGCTTTGTTACCGCATAAATTTTCTACGGTGGTAATCTAGTCTAGGCAACAACTTAGTCAGTATCCTTGTGGATTATTAGGTATAATAGACTCACGCCAATCTTGGCTGATGTCATTTGCAGCAATCAGATTATAAGAGTCTCAAGTTTTGGCAACAAATTGGACTCCTAACATGATATTGGTATTACAGTGACTCAATTTCTATGATAAGTTCACAAATGTTATGGGTTGTCCAAAGCTATTAATAGCAGAGATAGCAGCCTACTACAGTCATCCTGTAGAAGGATTGTTTTTTGTCTAACCAACTCTTAATTACCTATGAATAGCATCGGACTTCACTGGAGTTAGACGGTATGAAGGTAATTATGTCTCATTATTTTCGGTGATGCCAAAATTTTGCCAACAATAATTAATGCTAATAGCTATTAGCAAAGACAAATCACCCATCAGTCATGAACAGTATAGAAATTTAGTATCGCTCTCAAAACTTGTGTTAATGATCAAAATCTTGAAGGGGAAATATGTTTAGAAGACTAATTGGGGTTTTTGTGGTTACTATTTTACTGACATTACAGTTGCTTGTCGGTAGTGCAACAGCGATAGAACTAGATGAAGCTACCCGTACAGTACCATTAAATGCCCAAGGTGATACCGTTGTCCTCAGTTTAGAACAGGTCAAAGAAGGAAAACGATTATTTAATTACGCTTGCGCTCAATGTCATGCTGGTGGTGTTACCAAGACTAATCAAAATGTGGGACTTGAACCAGAAGCTTTAGCAGGGGCCTTACCCAACCGCAATAATATTGAAGGATTGGTGGACTATATGAAAAATCCCACCACCTATGATGGTGAAACAGAGATTTCTGAAATCCACCCCAGTATTAAGAGTGCAAATATTTTCAAAGTCATGCGAAATCTGACGGAGGAAGACCTGAAAGCAATTGCTGGACATATTCTCTTAGAACCAAAAGTTGTTGGTACAAAATGGGGTGGTGGTAAGATTTATTACTAACTATACCAGAATACAGTCAAATAATCAATAATAGAGCTTATGTGAATTAAGTGGAAAAAAACCTTGTAATTCCGTTGATCATTGCCAAAATCATCGTTTTGGGCAACTCTGGAAATTATCATAAAACAGCAAGAGTTGTGAAGTCACATAAGGCATATAATACATAGTAAGGGCAAGGTAATTCTGCCCTTATTTTTTGTAGGTATTAGTTACAGCGATTTCCATGTAAATGAACCACGGTTTTTGTTTCGCGCAGGAAGAGGTTAATCAACTCACCTATGGCCAATTACCTATTACTTTGATTATTATGAACCGTGTTCGTTCTAAATCCGATTTACCGGAAAAAATTTGTGTAGTCTGTCAACGTCCCTTTACTTGGCGGAAAAAATGGCAAGATTGTTGGGATGAAGTAAAATATTGTTCGGAACGTTGTCGTCGTCGTCGTTCTCAGGCTAAAGATGAGACTTAGGGAACATTGACCACGACTGACGCAACTGGGATAATAAGATGAAATCGTAGTTAGGACTTTAGTCCTATCTGCTAAACACTATGGTAAGACTGATCAGGGCTAAAGCCCTGACTACAAATCACTATGGTAGGAATAATCAGGGCTAAAGCCCTGACTACAAATCATATTATATTTATCATATTTTATGATATTTTATCTATAATTTTTTGTGACACTTGCATCAGTCCTATTGACAATGGTTAATTGACAATTAACATTTAATATAATCAGGAACAAATAAGAAAATAACATGACATTACAAGTACAACCTAAATTAATTATTCATGGTGGCGCTGGTAGTTCCCTGCAAGGTAAGGGGGGATTGATAGCGGTTCGCAACTCTTTATCTAAAATCGTTGCGGATGTTTATGCTCTTTTACTCAATGGTGCAAATGCAACGGAAGCTGTAGTCCGAGGCTGTCAAATGTTAGAAGATGAACCACGCTTTAATGCTGGTACTGGTTCTGTACTGCAATCTGATGGACAAATTCGCATGAGTGCTTCTATCATGGATGGGACTACTGGCCGTTTTAGTGGTGTAATTAATGTGTCACGGGTAAAAAACCCGATTGAAATGGCATTATTTTTACAAAATTCCGATGACCGAGTTTTGTCTGATTATGGTGCGGCTGAGTTAGCGCGGGAGTTACAAATTCCTAGTTACAATGGTTTAACTGATTTGCGCTTGCAAGAATGGACTCTAGAACGTCAAGGTAATTTTCAAAGAACTATGGCTGGGGTGGTAGCAGAACCAGAGATGGCATTAAGTAGTAATGCGGGTAGTGGAACTATTGGTGTTGTGGCTTTAGATGGTGATGGTAAATTAGCTGCTGGTACTTCTACAGGTGGTAAAGGCTTTGAAAGAATTGGGCGCGTCAGTGATTCAGCGATGCCAGCGGGTAATTATGCAAATCTTCATGCGGGTGTTAGCTGTACAGGTATTGGTGAAGATATTATTGATGAGTGTTTAGCCGCTAAAGTTGTGGTGAGGGTAACAGATGGAATGTCTCTACAGAATGCGATGCAGAAATCATTTACAGAAGCGCAGAAAAATAACAGGGATTTTGGAGCGATCGCTCTAGATGCCACTGGCATGATATCCTATGGTAAAACCTGTGAGGTATTACTGGCTGCTTACCATAATGGAGAAAACATTGGTGATACTTTAGAATGGAATGATCAAGAATTAATTGGTCATTAGCCAGTTGTCAGTTGTCAGTGGGAAGAGTAAAGATAAATATTTTCCTTATTTTCCCATTTATTCTTCTTTGTGATTTTGTCGTAAAAAAATGAATATTCCCTTAACACAATCTGATCATGATGTTCGCACAGCATTAAAAGCAATTTGGGGATATGACGATTTTCGTCCTCCCCAAAAGGAAATTGTTAACTGTTTAATATCAAAAAAAGATGCTTTAATTATTATGCCCACAGGTGGGGGAAAATCTATTTGTTTTCAACTTCCCGCACTACTAAATACAGGACTAACTTTAGTAATTTCTCCCTTGGTCGCACTAATGGAAAACCAAGTTGAGGAATTACGTCAAAAACAGCAAAAAGCAGCACTTTTACACAGTGAATTACCCGCATTACAACGACAGAAAACTTTACAAGCTTTAGAAAAAAAGGAATTAAGATTATTATATTTATCTCCTGAAACCTTACTGAGTCCAATAGTTTGGCAAAAATTGTGTAATCCTCAACTACAAATTAATGGTTTAATACTAGATGAAGCCCATTGTTTAGTCCAATGGGGTGATACTTTTCGTCCAGTTTACCGACGTTTAGGAACTGTGCGGGAAGCGTTGCTAAAATCAAAACCACCAGGAACAAAAATTAGTATAGCAGCTTTTACGGCCACTGCTGATCCTTTAGCTGAAAAGATTATTTCTCAAGTTTTAAAATTAGACAAACCTGATATTTTTAAGATTAATCCCTATCGAGAAAATTTAAATCCTATTGTCCAAATTGCTTGGACTCCTAGAGGAAGAAAACAACAATTATTAAAGTTTATACAAAAACGACCAAACCAAGTTGGTTTAATTTATGTAAGAACTCGAAAAGATAGTGAAAATTTAGCCAATTGGTTAACAGAAAGGGGTTATCATACTGCTAGTTATCATGCAGGATTAAGCCCTACAGAACGCCGGAATATTGAAGCTAATTGGTTAGGTGGAAAAATCCTGTTTGTGGTCTCTACTTGTGCTTTTGGTATGGGGATAAATAAATCTGATGTGCGTTGGGTGGTTCATTTTCATGCACCATATTTATTATCGGAATATGTACAAGAAATAGGGAGAGCGGGAAGAGACGGGAAACCTGCTGATGTTTTAACCTTGGTCAGTGAACCGACAGGATTTTTAGATTCTGAGGATAAACAAAGACAGAAATTTTTTGAACAACAACTACAATTACAACAACAAAAAGCGCGAAAATTAGTTAAGAAGTTACCATCCCAAGGGGAAATAAATAGTGTAATTAAAGAATTTCCAGATAGTGCGGTGGCGCTTTCTCTTCTCCATAGTAACGGACAATTGGAATGGCTTGATCCTTTTCATTTTTCTATTTCTTCTCAGTCAGTAAATTCATCAAAAACCCAATTACAAGCTGGTAAACTGAGTGAATATCTCACTACTAAACAGTGTCGTTGGCGATTTTTATTAAATGCTTTTGGCTTTGAAACACCGACGGTTAATTGGCGTTGTGGACATTGTGATAATTGTAAAAATTAATTAAGTAGGTTGGTGTTAAAAATTGTCGTTATGACAAGGGAACAGGGAACAGGGAACAGGTTTTGGACAACTTTACTTTTCGTTACTTATGTTGTTTTTTCCGTTCACCTACTTATCATTTGTTAATGATTATTTTTAATTCTTAATTGATTGTTCTTGGCTACAATATTTATTCAACTGAACAGCTAAAGTATCTGATTGTTTACCAGCGGTTTTGGCTGCGGTTGTCAGTGCGGAATCAATTTCTCTTCTAGCTTTTTGAATTTTGATTTTACCATCTGAAGATACTTCTGCTGTTTTAGTATCACCAAGAGCCTTAGCAGCTTTACCTATGGCTTGACTGAGATTATCAAAGACTTTGATAAAACCGCTTTCAAATTCTTTTAATTTAGGATCTTTTAAGTTCAATTTCCGAAGTTCCTGAGTGACATTTTTCAAGTCTTTAGATAACTTTAAACTAGTTGATACTTGCTGACCTTTTTTCGTATCAATCAGTGATGTACCCTGATTAACGGCTTTAATCAATCGTTGACATTGGGAGGTTTTACTGTCACTACAACTAGTAATTAATAAAGCAATGCTCAGAGTAACAGGAGCAATAACTGGATAACGAGAAAACAACATTTAATAACTTAAAAATTTAAAATTAAAGAGAGTTAGAAACTGAGATTTAAATACCCTTAGAAAAACAGGAAGTAGGCCATAGATTAGAGATATGACAGCAGTTTTTATCTAAGTAGGTTGGCGTTAAAAATTGTCGTTATGACAAGGGAACAGGGAACAGGGAAGAGGTTTTGGGTAACTTTACTTTTCGTTACTTATGTTGGTTTTTTCCGTTCACCTATCTATTTAACCCACAGATTACCTTCTTCCTTCGCGCCTTTCCTACTTCGCGCCTCCGCGCGAAACAAAAACCGTGGTTCATTGACCAGCAAAATCCCTGTCAGCCCCAGTTTACCAATCTACTGGTAAACCCAGTTTATCTAAGGTTTTGCCATCTTGCAACAGTGGTTGAATATCGCTATCTATTTGGATTTTACCATTAGACAAGACTAAAGCCCGTTGGGTGACTCTTCCTAGCCACTGGAGATCATGGGAAGCTATTAACATCACTTTTACAGGCAATTTTAATAATACTTGGGCTAAATGTCGTCGCCATGCTGGGTCTAGTCCGTTGGTGGGTTCGTCTAAAATGAGAATGTCAGGATTTAGGGCTAAAATCGCCGCTAAGGCGGCTAAACGTCTTTGTCCTCCAGAAAGTTCATGAGCGGAACGGTGGGCGTAGGATTCTAATCCAAAGTCGGCTAATAGTTGATAGGCTTTATCCTTTGCAGCTATGGGGGAAATGCCATAGTTAAGGGGTCCAAAGGTGATATCTTCCAGGATTGTGGGCATAAATAATTGGTCATTAGGATCTTGAAAGCTAAAACCAATTTGTTGCCTAATTTGCGGTAAAGTGTTTGGCAATATCGGTATACCGTTAATCCAAATTCTGCCGCTTTGGGGATGTTTTAAGCCGATCAGGTTTTCTAATAAGGTGCTTTTGCCTGAACCAGTAGCGCCCATTAAAGCGACGCGATCGCCTGTTTGTAAGCTAAAAGAGATTTCTTGTAATACGGGGTACTGTTGTGAATAAGCGTAAACCAGATTTTGGACCGCAACAACAGCAGTATGGGGTTGAGAAAGGGAAATTTGGGGATTAGAAGTTAATGATGTCAAGATTCACCACTCAAATAACAGTAAGGTAGGAACTTAGGGTTAAACCAGTGGCTATCACCCCAGCTATTAATAGGGTAAAGCGTTCTTTGGGTTTGAGGGGGGGATCTAGAGGTAATTTTCCGTTATATCCACGGGCTACCATAGCAGTATAAACTCTTTCGGCTCTGTCTAGGGTGCGAAGATACAACGCCCCAATCATGGCAGCACTAGCATAACGTAGCCACCCTGCTGTACCATTTAAACCACGTAGTTGGGCGCTGCGTTGCATTCGCGTCACTTCTAAGAGTAATATTTCTAAGTATTGTCCAGCGAGAATCAGGTTTTCCTTTAATGGTGCAGGTATCGGTAAGCTTTTGAGAGCGATACTCAAACTATGGGGAGGTAGGGTTAATAAAAAGCCATTCATGACAATTAAACAAATTAGGGAACGCACAAGTAAAAAACTAGCTCGTTCCCATCCCAATGGTAAGGCCACGAGGGATAAAAAAATTAATTCTGCACCCAGTAGACTGCCTAATTTGGGTAGGGGTACTTGTAACAAATAAACCCACACCAGAGCGATCGCTCCATAGACAAGTAAATTAGACCAACTATGATACTTTAAAAAAGCCGCCCCAATTACAATAATTAGGGATAATTGCAAGCGTAATGGCAAGGAAATTTGTATCATATATTAGGCATTTTTCGGTCTGATAATTTTGGCAATGCCAAAAGCCACAGCAAAGCAAGCTGTAGCACCTACCAACCCAGCAATACTAGTACCAATTTTCCCCAAACCCTGAATATTATAATCAGCTAAAGGTGTCGGCACAATTACCCGCACGTTTTCCGCTAAATTCATAAATCCTAAGTTTTCTGCTACCTTTTCCAAACCATCAGGCCAAGCGGAAGCGCATAGGGATAATACACCAGAAATCAGTAAAATACTGACAACGGGAACTAACCAACCTCTAATTTTATGTTCTTCACCTGGTAATAAATCTGGACGAGTTGTAGATAGGTAATTTAGAACACCTCCAGTAATCGCCCCTTCCCCAACACCGATCAAAATATGTATACCTGTCATCGTAGGTAAAACTAGGTTGGCTGGTGCTGTCCCAGAAAGAGCTAATTCAATAGCACAAGCTATAGCGGCAACAACTACGCTAACTCCCGCTGCTATTCCTGCCGCTAGGGGTAAAAGTCTTTGAAAACCGCCAAAGAGTCTTTGCAAAGTTTGGGTTAATCCCCAAGCTACCCACACGCCGATGACTCCCATGTTAAAAATATTTGCTCCCAAGGCAGTAATTCCACCATCGGCAAATAACACGGCTTGAATGATCAAAACCGTGGCAATACATAACATTCCCGCCCAAGGACTACCCAAGATAATCGCTGCTAAAGCCCCTCCCAATAGGTGGCCGCTAGTCCCCCCCGCTACAGGAAAATTAACCATTTGGGCGGCGAAAATAAAGGCTGTGGTTAAACCTAATATGGGGGCGCGACGAATACCAAAAGCTGTTTGCGATCGCTCAAAAGCTACAAATAAAGCCGCCGCACTAGCTAAACTGGTCACTGCGGCAACTGGTACAGAAACAAATCCATCAGGTATGTGCATGAAAAGTCCTATTTTTGTGTTTTCTCTAAGTAAGTGAACGGAAAAAAACCGACACAAGTAACGAAAAGTAAAGTTGCCCAAAACCTGTTCCCTGTTCCCTGTTCCCTGTTCCCTCTTCCCTGTTCCCTTGTCATAACGACAATTTTTAACCCCAACCTACTTACACTAATTTCAGCAATGTAACAATTAACAAAATTAATAGCAAACTAAAATTTATCTGTCTTGAGAATACCCTATTGGTAGATGTTTTGGGATTTTATTTAGAGAATTTTTGTAATAAAAAATACGTCAAATTATATATTTATTTTGTGAATTATTAACATTTATAAATATTTATGACATCTTCTCAGATTTCTATCCGCTTCAAGAGATTAGGAATCTACAGCTTTGGTAATTTAAGTCTGAATTAGGCAGACAATTTTACAATATTGATTTAGGAGCAGAAAAAGTTATTGCAGCCGAAAAAGAAGGACGAAAAATAGCTATAGAAATCAAAAGTTTTCTTAATCCTTCAAAAATTACAGAACTTTATGCTGCATGAGGACAATTTATAATTTATCGTCTTGCTTTACAAGAACAAGAACCAGAACGGACTTTATATTTAGCAGTTCCTATTACTGTTTACAATGAATTTTTTATACTGCCTTTTATTCAAGCAGTGATTAAAATGAATCAACTTTATTTAGTAGTTTATAATTTTGAAAAAGAGGTAATAGCAGAATGGCAAAATTAGAAGAATATCGGCAATATATTCAGAACTTACTGAAACAACACGCTAGTATGGTTTGGGATAAACGCATTCAAGCACAGACAATTTTTGATCTTGAAAATAACCATTATCAATTAATTTATGTAGGTTGGCGTGATCAAACTCGTATTTATGGACCTGTTTTACATCTAGATATTATTGATGATAAAATCTGGATTCAGCAGGATGGTACAGAGGTGGGAATTGCTAATGAATTGGTTGAATTAGGTGTACCGAAAGAAGATATTGTTTTAGGTTTTCAATTGCCTTCTGTCCGAAAATATACAGATTTTGCTGTTAGTTAATTAAATCTCAATTGTCTGATAGCGAAGCGTGGCGTAGCCATATCAGGATATCCAGGATTTAAGGATTTACAGGATGTTTGCTTGTTCCGTACCTGTTATGCCAAATATGAGTTTATTTACCCCACAACCCATATAAATAAAGGATTTTATTGTTTTTGATACCAAATTTGTCAAAATAACCAATAAATTAATGTAAAATCCTTATATAACAAGGATCTTGGGATTTCAAAAAAATAATTTAGCATAACAAGTACCGAAGAGCCAAAAATCACAGTGTCTTTATTTCTAAAATCTCATAAAAAATCCTGTAAATCCTGAAATCCTGGACATCCTGATTCAGACAAATAAAATATCATATAATAGTGAATAAATATTCACCTTAATTAACTATGCAAACCACAGAATCTCCCTTACAATTGCGGCTGTGGACTGTTGATGAATACCACAGAATGGCTGAAGCAGGAATCTTTGAACCAAGTGAACGGGTAGAATTATTAGAGGGGAAAATAATCTGGATGATTGCTAAAGGAACAGCCCACCGTTCAGCAGTGGGAAGAACATATAAGTTGTTGGAAAACAGAATTGGTCATAAAGCTTGCATAGCTATTCAAGACCCTGTAAAATTAAATGAAAGGTCTGAACCAGAACCAGATATTGCTGTAGTGAAAATAGATCCGCTAGACTATGCAGATCATCATCCTACCCCAGCAGAAATTTATTTAATTATCGAAGTTGCAGATAGTAGTTTAAAACTAGATACAGAAATCAAAGCTAAAGCTTATTCTCAAGCAGGAATTAAGGATTATTGGGTATTAGATGTAGTGAAACGCGAATTAATTGTATTTAGAAATCCCACAGCAGAAGGTTATCAAAATCGAGAAATTATCACAGAACATCAAAACATATCTCCTTTAGATTTTCCTGATTTAGAAATTGTAGTTTTCCAGATGCTACCTCTTGTCTAAATACTGTTAAATTATCTTCCAAAGCGATCGCTTTTACTCGCAATCTTACATCTTTAATAGCTGCCCCTGTAGTGCTATCCTTGACCTCAACCGCTAAATTTGCCCAAAGTTTCCCACAGTCGCCATTGTATCCGCTGTAATGCCCAATCTCGGTGCAAGTGCCATTTGTTCTCTAGTTAGCGGTAAATAAATCAATATATCATAAATAGTCCTGAAAATTATTTTTCCAAGTTATTGACAATAATTCCTGATTCCTTTACTATACATAAAGCTAATTGCAAATTATTTGCAATTTTCCGTACCCCCATTCCCTGATTAGTCTTATGTCTGACAACTTTACTGAGAGTAAAGATAAAATTTGGCATCGTCGTCAACTGCTACAACTGGGATTTTCTGGTGCATTCATGATCACCACAGGGACAATTTGGCAAATGTTAAACAGCAAAAATTATGCCAGTGTCAAAATACCACCCATGAAAATAACAGCTTCTAATGGTGCTACTAACCCTATGCAGGTGTTACGAGATTTTGATTATGGGACAATTAAACAGGAAAATGGGCGCACGGTCCGCGAATTTCGCTTAATTGCTGGTACTTCCACCATTCAGCTTAATAGCGCTGTCTCCTATAACATTTGGGACTTAAATGGGCGCATTCCTGGTCCCACACTCCGGGCTAAGGAAGGAGAAAAAATAAGAATACTTTTTCTCAATAATGCTGGACATTCCCATTCTTTGCACTTTCATGGAGTTCATCCCGCTGAAATGGATGGCATTAAACCCATAGGTAATGGTAAGGCAACTATATATGAATTTGATGCCGAACCCTATGGCGTTCATTTATATCACTGTCATGTCGCTCCGGTTACTCGTCACGTTGCTAAGGGATTATATGGAATGTTTATTATTGATCCTCCTAAACCCCGTCCCCCTGCTGATGAAATAGTTTTAATCATGTCTGGCTATGATGTAAATGATGATAACCGCAATGAGTATTATGCTTTTAATGGTCTGCCACATCATTATATGCACCATCCTATTCAAATTTATCAAAATCAGTTAATTCGTGCCTATGTTTTGAATATTATTGAATTTGACCCCGCTGTAACGTTTCATCTTCACGCTAATTTTTTCAATGTTTATCCTTCGGGAATGACAATGAATCCCAGTGTAAAAACGGATGTTTTAACCCTGGGTGTAGCAGAAAGACATATTTTAGAATTTGCTTTTAAGTATCCAGGTAAGTATATGTTTCATCCTCACCAAGATGCGATCGCTGAAAGCGGTTGTATGGGACAATTTGCAGTAATTTCAGAAAAAGACTCCTAAAACTTTGATTATTGAAAAAATTAAGAATTTTGTATTTTCAAAATATATTGAGACTAAAATATTTATGCAATCAAGTATTTATCTAAAAACCCGTTCCCAGATCAAATATAGTTTTATTATAGTTCTATAAATTTTCATATTCTGACAAATTTATTAACTTTTATTAACTTCATACATAAGTAATATTTATCATAAATAAAGGAAAATATAAAAAATTAAAAAATTAAAAAAATTCTTTTTCGCTAAAAGTATGTATGATTTAATAATCACAAAAATATCATCCGATTATCAAATTAATAGCACATCAGACAAAGTTAATTCTGCTAAGACAATTCCCAAATAAATATTAACTTAGGAGTTATTTGGAGTAAATTTAGCAGTTATAGGTGAAATAGAGATTTTGGTAATTGAATGAGGATTTTTGATCACATCATTACAGGAGCATTGATAGTGTTAGACTCAGGCATTAATTCAACTTCAGAAACCTTTCCCAAACAGCTAGATATCGCCAAAGTTACTGTGTATGGATTGAGTATTTTATCAGCAGGAATGTTTCTATTTTTGCCATTTTTTAATCTTTTACATCCCAGTCCTTGGCAGCGTTCCATAGGCACAATTCACGGCGTAGGAGCATTGCTGGCAACAGTTGTTGCTGTGTATACAGGACATTTAGCCTTTCCCTTGCTACGAGGTGCAAGTAAGATATTACCGCAGATGCGTACCCTAACATTTTGGTCTAGTGTAATTGCATTTTTGGGTATCGCTACAGGCAATTTAGCATATATGCGTTATCGGGCTGGAATAGAATTTGGTGGTGCAAGAGCTTGGCTAAAAGAAAACTCCCCTTTAGTCCAATATGTACTTATGGAATACCACGAATTTAGCGTTTTATTTACCTTGCCATTAGGGGTAGCTTGTAGCTGGATTTTATGGCAATATGGTGACTCAATTTTAGAAAAACAAAACCGTCCCGTTCTCACAGCTACTTGTGTGGCTTTAATAGCCATGATGTTTTTTGCCATGGGGGGTTTAGTAACTGGAATTGGTGTCGCTAAAATTCACGCTTTGTAATTAGCTTTGTAATTAGCTTTGTAATTAAATTCTTGAGGATTATTTGATGAATAAACAATCTCAACTTTCTGAAATCGCACCAGAACCACAACCTATATATGGTATATTTTGGCAGTCATGTAAACAATTTCCCCGATTTTTAGCAGCAGGTTCAAATCATCCACCAACGGTTTCTGGACCAGCAGCGGCAGCTTTAATTAGTGCAGCAATTGGATGTTTTACAATGATGATGGCACATCATTTTTCTGATACTAATAAAAACATAGAGAAAATGATTTGGTCATTGGGAAGTTGGATACCAGGCAGCCATAACCCCAGTAAAATGTGGGGTAATATTGGCAGTTATTCTGGGAAAGAAACAATTTTACTTATTAGTTGGTTGGTGAGTTGGGCTATTCTTTCCCTACTTTGGAAAAACAAAAAGATTAAATCGAGAACGATATTTTTCTGGCTGTTTGCCTTAATGGTTGCTGCTACAGCAATGAGTTGGCATCCTCTTTTTCCCTATTTACCATTAACCTAAATCAAGCAAAAAATCAAGGGACTGAATTATGCAAACACAAACAACAGAGAATACTAGCAAAGAAAAGATATCAGGGAGAAATTTACACAAATATATCTGGCTTTTAGTCGGGGTTTTTTCTCTCTTGACTGTTACTTATCCTACATCTATGATGCGCGTTAGCCAGAAAGAAAAGTTTAAAGGCTTTCATGTTAAGTCTTTACCCGCTGAAAGCAAATCTTACTCCGATTCTGCAAAGTAAAGACCCCATGCAGCTTTGACACAAGCATTTGCAATGGAGTCTAATTAGGTTTTCTTGTTTTTAATTTCTCATTTCCAGGCGGACACCTGGGAATGAGTATCCAATTAGATTATAAGCTTTAATATCTTGAAGTCGGAGCATTAAGAAAAAATAAAAATAAAATATTCAAATTATACAGGACTTACGCAAAATATCTCTCAG
>NZ_KE384611.1:33863-42318 GCF_000426905.1 Dolichospermum circinale AWQC131C | reverse complement strand
TCCGTGACCTCTGTGCCTCTGTGGTTCGTTATTCCATGAATCTTGCGTAAGTCCTATTATACTCAATCTCTGAAAAAAATAGTTGATAAAAACTTTTATTTATGGTAAATTACCATAGACAGCTATTGCAAATACTTATCAGTTTTTGACTGGATATGATAAAAATAGCCAAAACTTTGACTTAAACCCTATTTTGGAGTAAAAATGATTAAATTCCGTTATTTATTCTTGTCTATTGCTACTTGTGCCTTAATTTCCTTGAGTTCTTGTACCGACAAGACGGTAAAATCAGATATTAAATCAACACCAACTGTAGCCCAAGTGACAGAAACTAGCATCCATAGGGGTCATAGTGGTAAAGCTAAAATTAATATCAATAATGCAATTTTATCGCAATTAGATAAATTAGAGGCGACATTAGGAATCCCAGCTTTATCAAATAAAATTCAGGCTAACCGTCCCTACGCTAGTTCCGAAGACTTAGTCAGTAAAAAAGTAATTACTCAACCACAGTTTGACCAAATCAAAGATATGGTGACAGTGGAGGAAGTAGTGTTAACAGGTGAAGCCAAAGATATTGACTATATGACAAAATTGGGATTAATGAAAGGACATCTTTTAGTAGCCCAAGAACTGTTAGATCAAAATCAACCCAAACAAGCTCAACCCCATATTGGACATCCAGTAGAAGAGATTTATATTGATATTGAAGAACAATTAGATGAACGTAAAGTTAAAGAATTTAAAAGCAACTTAGTCAGTTTAACAGATTTAGTGAAATCTAATCCCAAGGATGCTAAAATAAAAACTAATTTTACCACTGCTGTGCAAGCTGTTGATAATGCGATCGCTGTTTTACCAACCGAACAACGCAGCCAACCCGAATTTATTCTACCAGTAATCAACAGTTTACTAGATGCCGCTAACTCAGAATATGGTGCAGCGGTAGCAAAAGGTAAAATTACTGCCCCCATTGAATATCAAGATTCTCGTGGCTTTGTAGTCTATTCTCAAGAACTATATAAAAGTATTTCTAGCCAAATGATTCAAGAAAATCCCGAAGCACACAAAGCCATAGATACAGCTTTTGGAGAATTAGTCAAAGTTTGGCCTGCTGCTATTCCCCCAGCGCAAGCAGTCAAAACTCCAGAAGATGTTACCAAACTAGTAAAAACCATCGAGGAAAATACCCGAAAAGTGCGAGAAAAAACCCACAGTCAAACCATGAGTTAGTTTTTCACACTATATTAGAAGTCCAGAATAAACAGTTTAAAATCATAAATAAGAGAGAAAATAATTGATAGCTAAGAGTGAGAATATTTTCATTTTGGATAGGACTTACGCACAAATCACGGAATAACGAACCACTCCAGGCACAGAGGACGCGGAGAAATGAGGTTTTCAGAGATATTTTGCGTAATTCCTGGCAAAAAGTATAATTTATCACTCATAATTAGTATCGAAAAACTCTGCTCATGTAATTTTGCTCAACTTAACAACTAATGCAAGAACTTAACCACCAAAAAACCATTGATATCCTCAATTCCATTATGGAATTTGAACTAGCAGGAGTAGTTCGCTACACCCATTATTCCTTAATGGTGACAGGACCTAATCGTATTCCTATTGTGGCATTTTTCAAAGCCCAAGCCGCAGAATCTTTACTTCACGCTCAACAAGTAGGAGAAATTCTCACAGGTTTAGAAGGACATCCTACATTAAGAATTGCTCCCATAGAAGAAACTTTCAAACATAACGTTAAAGACATCTTACAAGAAAGTTTATCCCATGAAAAGAAAGCTTTGGATATGTACAAAAGTCTTCTAGAAACAGTCACTAATGCTAGTATTTATCTAGAAGAATTTACCCGTGGTATGATCGGACAAGAAGAAATGCACAATCTCGAACTTAAAAAAATGTTACGGGATTTCAGCTAATACCGCAGGAGTCAGGAGTCAAAAGTCAGGAGTAGCAAAATCTACAAATGACAAATGACAACTGACAAATAACAACTAACAACTGACCACTGACCACTGACAAATAACAAATAACAAATAACAACTAACTAATAAAATGGATTTTAGTACCGCCTTACCTACTTTTGTAATTACCCTCCGAGAAGGTGTAGAAGCCGCTCTAGTTGTGGGTATTGTCCTCGCATTATTGAAAAAAGCCAAACAATCTCAACTCAATTTTTGGGTGTATGCTGGTGTGGTTGTGGGTATTATTCTTAGTGGTTTAATCGGTATTTTATTTACCGGAATAATTAAATTTTTAGCAGCTATTAATCCTGAATATACCTCTGTAGTTGAGCCAACATTAGAAGGTGTATTTAGCATATTAGCAATAATTATGCTCAGTTGGATGCTGATTTGGATGACAAAACAAGCCCGATTTATGAAAGCCCAAGTTGAGGGAGCAGTAAACGACGCATTAGGTAAAAATTCAAATGCAGCTTGGGGAGTTTTTAGTTTAATTTTAGTCGCCATTGTCCGCGAAGGATTTGAAACTGTTTTATTTGTTGCAGCTAATTTTCAACAAGGTTTATTACCAACTTTAGGCGCGTTTACAGGTTTAGCCGCCGCCGCAGCTATTGGTGTCTTATTATTTAAATGGGGTGTGAAAATTAATATTCGTCAATTCTTCCAAATTATGGGCGTTTTATTAATATTAATTGTTTCTGGTTTAGTGGTTTCTGGGTTGCATCATTTTGATGAAGCTATAGCTAATTTAGCTTTGAGTAGTCGTTCTTCAGAAAATCTTTGTTTCTATTACGAACACTTTACCAAAATTCACTCCTGTATCTTGGGTCCAATTGTTTGGAATACCGAAAAAATCCTCTCTGATCAATATTTTCCCGGTATTATTCTTAAATCTTTATTCGGTTATCGAGACAAAATTTATATTGTTCAATTTGTGGGATATTTACTATTCCTAGTCACTATTGGTGGTCTATATTTCCGCAGTATTACAAGCGGAAATAATCAGAATGTCAAAAGTAAAATCATCACTAGCACTCCAGAGCAGAATTAAAACTAAAATATGGCTAAATTTGAGGTTCATGCAAATTACACACAAATTACACAAAAAAAATTAATTAACCTCAAAAGTAGCCTTGAAAAAGGTAAAATTATTACCTATTACCCATTACCCATTACCTGTTACTTATTACGTAGGTTCTAGTCCGAACCCTGAAAAGTTGAACTAATTATAGGTACTGGCTTTTGAGAAATATCTGACATGACTTTGGACTGCGGAAGTTGAGTAGTATTACTTAATACTGCTATCATTTGCAACAAAAATGTAATAAAGGCTGCTTGCATAAGTTTTTCTAGCATAGTACCTCTCTTTATTTATATGGATATGGCAATGGTATTTCTAGCGGAAATGTTATTATTAATACACCTTGTATTTGCGATTGATCGGATTAGGTGAATATCATTCGAGAATATCTAACAAGAATGTCATCTAACTCTACTTTGAAATTTACTTAATCATTTTAGACGTTTGTTTTTCTGAAAAAGTGTCCTGAAAATATAAAAAAATAAAAATTTATATATATTTAAGTTTATGCTCTTTACTGATTATTTTACTCTAATTACCTAATGCTTAAAAACAGTAATAATACCCAATTATCAAAAACCGTAAAAATACTGATGTTCCTTTTCAATACCTTGTCATGCTCAGAAACTTGTTAATATTTGCTAACTATTTTTTCTAGGACTTGCACAGGTGTCACTAAAAATAGTTTTCAAGCATCCTCTTCACAACTTCCACACAATCACCCCTTGTCACCGATAGAATAAATGGAAAATAGCTAAAAACACGCTAAATGATTCCTATCGTTATTGAACAATCGGGTAGAGGCGAACGCGCCTTTGATATCTATTCACGGCTGTTGCGTGAGCGGATTATTTTTTTAGGAGAACAGGTGGATAGCAATCTGGCTAACTTGATTGTTGCTCAACTCCTGTTTTTAGATTCCGAGGACGCGGAGAAGGACATATATATGTACATTAATTCTCCTGGTGGTTCGGTGACAGCGGGAATGGGCATTTTTGACACTATGAAGCATATCCGCCCCGATGTCTGTACAATTTGTACTGGATTAGCAGCCAGTATGGGAGCTTTTCTCCTCAGTGCCGGTACAAAGGGTAAGCGCATGAGTTTACCTCATTCACGGATTATGATTCACCAACCTCTCGGTGGCGCTCAAGGACAAGCCACCGACATCGCTATTCAAGCTAGAGAAATTTTGTATCACAAGCAACGGCTCAATCAGTATCTCGCTGAACATACTGGTCAACCTTATGAGCGGATTTGTGAAGATACGGAACGTGATTTCTTTATGTCTCCCCATGAAGCCAGGGAATATGGCTTAATTGACCAAGTAATTGACCGTCACGCTGCCGGTAGTCGTCCTGTGGCTCTGGTTTAGTTATTAGTTATTAGTTAGTGGTCATTGGTCAACTCACCAGTGACCACTGACCACTGACAACCAACTAAAATCCCGCAATGGGATCTGGTTGGGATTTGAGGTAAGTGAGAAAACTCCTTAATTCTTCTTCACTGAGTAGAGAACGCCCTCGTTTACCGTAGGTTTTGAGCAGATAATCTTTTCCTTGTTCTGGTGTCCAGCCTAACCGCTCGATTTCTACATCTGTTTGGGCAATGACATCAGATAAATTGATTGGTTCTTTTTGTCTCTTCTTTTTAGAGACCGTTGACTCTACACCACTGTCCTCCTCAGGGGTATAACTGCGAGGAGTAAAAGGTGTGACATTACTAGGAGAACGAGAAGGGACTTCTGGTAAGGGTTGATACTCTGGTTCTGAACTCGAAAATCCCGAAGATATTCCCGGTTTTGCAACTTTAGGATCAATTTTATCTTCTAGTGAGGGGGGTGTATATATCTGTGTGTTACTGACCGCAGGAACAGGTTTTGATTCATCTAAGTTAGATTTTATTTGTGGTGGAGTAACCGATGATGAGAGAGATTTTGTCAATTCTGTTGGTACATTTTTGATCCCCAACACCGTTAAAGCTCGATTTATGGCGTGATCTTCGGCTGCTTCTACTGTTTCTGCCCCGGCGATCGCTGTCGCACGGGTGATACCTTGGATTTGTATACTAACACGGACGATATATTTCCCTTGAAAAATCTCTAGTAGCTCTGATATTATACTGCCGTTGGGGTACAAGTTATGGAATTGCGCCAACATCATAGTTTCAATCATTTTTATCTGAATTTTCAAAAATAACACACCTTGCTACTTATGGAAAAATGCACAATAGACAATTGAAAACTCATAACTGTCAACTGACTAGATAAATTTTCCTCTACCCTTAAATGCTATACTAAATACCCAATTAGATATCTAGAAGTATTTTCTCACCAAGTGCGCCCGAAATCTACAATAATAAAGATCGGGTTTGCCCTCGCTCCTGGTGTTTTACTGCTTACCTGATTGTTACCGATTCTACATAAAGGAAAAATTGGGGGTTTTCGGCAGTTTCTTAGGGTGAAGATATGGCTAAAGCCAGGCTATGCTATCAGATCCTGATGGCGTGAAATTACCTTCATTCTCAAGAACTCAACACCTGTGGTTAAAGCTGTGTATAGTTTTTGGGTGCTAACCTTGAGTTGTTCTTAGCCGTCTCTCACTAACCCATAATCTATGTCACCGAGTGGTTAATCATTGAGTATCAGGAGTGGATGATGGGTATTGTTTAGATCAAACTAGGGGTCACGTAAGCAAACTCGGAAATTGTTGTGCTGTGAGAAGTCACAAGGGGGAGATTTCTCCTACCGTAACCGCAACTATGGTGAAGGCCATGCTGCGCTATCGGCAGCCTTATTTTCTCTAGAAAACACTACGCGCGAAGTAGAGGTAATTCCTGTCATCAAGGCAGACTGCCATGAAGTTACCCAAGAAGAGGCAAGAAGCAATCATGCTATTCCCTGTTCTCTGTTCCCTATTCTCTAAAAAATGATGTTTTGACCAAAGGTCGGTTCACTGCATGGAATTTTCAATCGCTACACTTCTTGCCAATTTCACAGATGATAAATTGGTGGCTCGTAAAGTTCTAGAAAAAAAACTAGGTTGTGAGGATGAAGAAAGTCTAGAAAAACTACAAATTACTTTGGATGTCCTGGAAAAAATTGGGCTTTTGGTTAAGGAACGGGGGAAATACCGCCGCATTACCCAAGAAGGCTTAATTGAAGCAAAACTACGCTGTTCCAGCAAAGGCTTTTGCTTTGCAATTCAAGACAGCGAAGGCTCGGAGGATATTTACATCCGCGAAAGTCATTTGAGTAATGCCTGGAATGGGGACCGTGTATTAGTGAGAGTCCTCAAGGAAGGTAGTCGTCGGCGATCGCCAGAGGGTGAGGTGAAGTTGATTATGGAACGATCTAATCACACTTTACTGGCAAGAATTAAGCAAGTAGATGGCGGTTTTCGGGCTGTTCCTCTAGATGACAGATTGCTGTTTGAACTGAAATTACAACTCAATAGCATGAAGTTGGAAGCAGCAATTGATCACTTAGCTCATGTGGAAATCCTTCGCTATCCCCTAGCACAATATCCCCCCTTGGGCAGAGTGGTGCAAATTCTGGGTAGTGATGCTGAAGCCGCAGCCGATATAGATTTGGTAACTTGTAAACATGATTTATCCCGCACTTTCCCTGATTATGTCCTTGACGCAGCATCCAAGTTACCCAAGAGACTCCTGAAGGCAGACCTGAAAAATCGTCTAGATTTACGTGATGTTTTGACTTTCACTATCAAAACTGTCAATGGTGATGAGTCTGTGTTTGAAAATGCCTTTAGTGTGGAAAAAACCAGCCCCGATGATTGGCGATTACTATTTCACATTACGGATGTTTCTCACTATATCCAACCAGATGAATCCCTAGACAGGGAAGCACTCAAGCGCGGTAAGTCGGTGTATTTGGGAGAATTGTTACTACCAATGTTGCCACCAGTAGTAACGGAACGGTGTTCTTTAGTCCCTGGTAGCGATCGCCTGAGTATGACTCTCATAATTACCATTAATCCCCAATCGGGAGCAGTGGTAGAATGGGAAATCCACGAAAGTGTGATCAACGTAGACTACGAGATTAATCAAGTAGAATCACATGACATTCTCTCAGGTGAAGTTACTAAAGTATCTGCCCAAGTACAAGAGCAATTACAAGATTTGCAAACCTTAGCCGCTGCTATTAAACAGGCACGCCTAAATCGTGGTAGCTTACAGTTGAATCTCCCACCCAGTCATAACCCCTACTATGATGAAGGGGCATTGGGATCTGTTGTAGTTAATGACTTACCCGACCGATCGCTAATAACAGAGTTGGTAATATTAATTAATCAACTGATGGCCGATCACTTGAGCGCTCTGGGAGTCCCTTGTCTTTGGCGAGTTCAAGGCACACCTGACCCTGAAGATGTACAGGAAATGCTCAAACTAGCCGTTAATTTAGGTGTGGAATTAGGACTAGATCCAGAATTGGAAATCCAACCCCTAGATTATCAACACTTAACCGCCGCTTTTGCTGATTCTCCTTCGGAACAAGTTCTCACCTATTTATTACAAGATACGCTCAAACCCTCTGTCTACAGCACTACTAAAAGTTCTCATTTCGGACTGGCTTTGTCCCAATATGTTCACGTTACTTCCCCCTTACGTCGTTATCCAGATATTCTCCTGCAACGAGTGTATCATAATCTACTAGAACATGGGCGCGATCGTCGGAATACCCGCGTTAAAGAACGGATTAACCTGCGCCATTCTAATTGTCACGAAGAAATTAATTGGAATGTTCTCCCTCCAGAACTACAACAAGAACTTCAAAGTGACTTAACCAGAGTGCTAGTACAGATTAACGACCGGGAAAAAGAAGTTCAAGAAGCTGAAGCCGATTTAGCCGGACTACAAAAAGCCTCATTAATGAAACAACGTATCGGTGAAATATTTACAGGGGTAATTACTGGTGTTCAATCCTACGGATTTTTTGTAGAAATTGAAGTACCAATAGAACCGCCCACAGAAGACAACTTAGCTAATACCTTACGGGTAGAAGGACTGGTTCACGTCAGTTCCCTGAAAGACGATTGGTATGAATATCGCGCTAGACAACAGGCTTTATTTGGGCGGAAAAATCGCGCTTCCTACCGATTAGGCGATAGCTGTATGGTGCAAGTCAAGAGCGTTGATTATTACCGCCAACAAATTGATTTAGTTACCGTTGGTGCTGATGGTTTACCCAAAAGTACGGGCGCAAATACGACTGATGACGATGCAGCAGATATTGATCCACCAAATCAAACAGAATCTTTTGACCCGGAAATTGATGATCAGGAATAGTCAGTTGTTCTTTGTCAGTTGTTCTTTGTCAGTTGTTCTTTGTCAGTTGTTCTTTGCTATGAATCAATAACCACTGACCACTGAT
>NZ_KE384611.1:7689-33746 GCF_000426905.1 Dolichospermum circinale AWQC131C | reverse complement strand
ACTGACCACTGACCACTGACCACTGACCACTGACCACTGACCACTGACCACTAACCACTGACCACTGACTACTGACCACTGACCACTGACCAATGACCAATAAAACCAAACCTTTAATCCTGGGCGTAACCGGGGCCTCTGGTCTAATTTACGCCGTTCGCGCCCTCAAATTCCTCTTAGCAGCAGAATATGAAATTGAATTAGTAGCCTCTAAATCAACTTACACAGTTTGGCAAGCTGAACAGAAAATCCGAATGCCAGGAGAACCAGATAAACAAGAGCAATTTTGGCGAGAACAAGCGGAAGTTCCCCAACAAGGTAAACTCCGCTGTCATCCTTGGAGTGACGTTGGTGCGGGTATTGCCAGTGGTTCTTTTCGCACCTTGGGCATGATCATTATTCCTTGTAGTATGAGTACAGTTGCCAAACTTGCGGTCGGACTAAGTTCCGATTTACTAGAACGAGCCGCTGATGTACAAATTAAAGAAGGACGTAAACTGGTAATTGTTCCCAGAGAAACTCCTTTTAGCTTAATTCATCTGCGTAACTTGACTACTCTAGCAGAAACCGGTGTGAGAATTGTCCCCGCTATTCCTGCTTGGTATCACAATCCTCAAACTATTGAGGATTTGGTGGATTTTGTGGTTGCTCGTGCCTTAGATCAGTTGGATATTGATTGTATTCCTATACAGCGATGGCAAGGTCATTTGTAGTCAGTAAAAATTAAAAATTAAAAATTAAAAATAGAAGAACTCAATTTTTAATTTTTAATTCTGTTTTTAGTAAACTACCGCAGATTAACCCAGATAAAGATGGATAAATTTGATCAACTTTATGATTTATTATGATTTATTATGATTTACAGCACTTCCCGGTGTTATGAGGTACATATTTAGCGGGCAAGATACCCGCACTACAAGAGAAAACAGAAGATTTTTAAGGTAGAAGTGGTTGATGTATGGCTAAGGCCACGCTATGCTATCGGCGATTTTCTTTTCCCTGAATGTATTTTTAACTCCTGCTTTAATTTGAAATTTTTTATGGATGTAATTCGCTTAATTATCTTGGTGACAACAATCTTAGGACTAATAATTATATTAGTTCAAAATTTTGGGCGATCGCTGCCTCTAGTATTTTTGGGAATGCAAAGTCAATCATTACCATTAGGATTGTGGGTTTTATTGAGTATAATCGCTGGTGTTTTTACATCTTTAGTAATTACTAGGTTATTAAAATTTGTTACTAATTTGAACTTACAAGAACAACAATCTATACCCAAATCGCCACCGACCACTGCCCAGCGTGTTAAACAAAATACTCGACCCCCTAGCAGTCCCCCCCAACCTCCCGCGAGTCAATTTAATGATCAAGATGATTGGAATACAAATCAAGATCAAGATGATTGGGATGATGGTGAAAATTTAGAATCAACAAGTAATTCCCGAACTAGTTCCGTTTATTCCTACAGTTCCCAAGCACCTAAAAATACTGCTGTCGGTAAAACCGAGGCGATTTATGATGCTGATTATCGGGTAATTATTCCTCCCTATAAAGAACCGATCAAAAATCAAGCAGATGATGACGATTGGGATTTTTTTGAAGATGATGATTTTGAGGATAAGGACGAAAATAAACCGACTAAACGCTAATTTACAGCAATTTTAATGTACTTGTACCACACTGTTGATTTAATCCTTATATTTATGATGTAGATTACAGCTATAATTGCCAAAATTAATCAAAAAAAGGCATAATAATTAATAATTTAACAGGAGAAAAAGACTGGTGACTAATTTATTAAAAGGGGTTAACCTCTACTTAATTGGGATGATGGGAGTTGGGAAAACAACAGTAGGAAAATTACTCGCACAGGAAATCGGTTATAGATTTGTTGATACAGATGAAATCATAGTTAAAGCAGCGGGTAAATCTATCAATGAAATATTTACCGAAAATGGTGAAGCTGATTTTCGTCAATTGGAAAGTGATGTTTTAGCTCAAGTCTGTGCCTATACTAAGTTAATTGTAGCTACGGGTGGCGGTATTGTCATGCAGCAGCAAAATTGGGGTTATCTTCATCATGGTTTGGTAGTTTGGTTAGATGTACCAATACAAATAATATTAGAGCGCTTGGCAGAAGATAATACAAGACCATTGTTACAAAATGCCGATCCTCATGGTAAATTAAGCTTGCTTTTAGAACAACGTCAACATAAGTATTCCCAAGCTGATTTACATATTACCATTACTGCTGACGAAACACCAGCAGAAATTGCCACCCGCATCTTAACAACAATTCCCAGTATTCTGAAAAAGCAATAATTCCTGCTGGAAATAATCACAATCTGTATGTATTTGTACACCCGTATCTGATTCTATCTATAAAAAGGCAGAGAAAGCGGGTAATTTCTTATCAAAAGAAAGATGTAAAATTGCCATATCAAGAGTTGAATAGAATTTATATTCTCTAGTCATCCTTTGTGGATAAAATCTATGACTATATTTTCTCTTGATGAACTCAAAAATTTAGTCCAAAATCCTCAGTATCCCTGCGTTTCTCTGTATCTACCCGTGGAAAGATTAGGAGGAGAAACACGACAAAATCCCATTCGGTTTAAAAATTTAATTCGGGAAGCGGAAAAACGCTTAGATGAAATGGGTTTACGTCCTACGGAGTCGGTAAATTTGCTCAAACCAGCGATGGAATTAGATAATATTGGTTTTTGGGAAAATCAAAATCAGGGATTGGTAATTTTTAGTTCCCCCAATCTATTTCGTTACTATTGTTTACCAATTTCCTTTCCTCAATTGGCAATTGTTGGCAAGAATTTTCATATCAAACCTTTACTAGAACTGATTAATAATGATGGAAAATTCTATATTTTGTCCTTGAGTCAAAATCATGTTAAATTTTACGCAGGAACGCGCTACAAATTGGATGAAATAGCAGTAGAAAATATGCCGCAAAGTCTAGAAGAAACACTTCTAGAAGATGAATTTCAAAAAGGTGTACAGCACAGAATTGGTACACCTAGAAGTGTAAGTTATGCGGCTCAACAACCGGGTTCTGTCCATGGACAGGGTAGTTCAGATCGAGAAAAACATGAGGGAGAGATTTTAAATTTTTGTTATGCAGTTGATACTGCATTACATGAAACTTTACGAGATGAAAAAGCCCCTTTAATATTAGCAGGGGTAGATTATTTATTACCAATTTACCAAAAGGCTAATACCTATCCACATTTTTTAGAAACAGGTATTACTGGTAATGTAGAACTGATGAAAACAGAAGAATTAAATCGTGCAGCTTGGGAAATTGTTTCTCCTTTATTTCAACAGGAATATGAAGATATAATGGCTGTTTATCTGCAATTAGCAGGGGAAGAAAGTACCAAGATTACCAATGACATAAAAACAATTATTCCGGCTGCATATTATCAAAGAGTTGATACCTTGTTTGTGCCTCTAAAACAACATATATGGGGTAAATTTGATTTACCAAATGCCACAGTTGAGTTACACTCAGAACCAGCGCCAGATGATGAAGATATGTTAGATTTTGCCGTGATTCACACCATATTAAATGGTGGTAAAGTTTATACTCTTGAACCAGAAGCAATGCCTAGCGGAGTCAAAGTAGCGGCTATTTGCCGATATTAATTTGATATTAATCTCTAGTGGTGTGTTTTCTTTCGTGGACAACGCACCCTATAAGAGTATGCAATTAGAAAATAGTCCCCTCCTTCCTGGCGCTGGGGTTAGAGATTAAAATTACAAAAAAACTTTCAAAGCTTGTTCAATTATATCTACATATTCCTCTACTTTATACATCCGGTAAGCTTTTTTGTCAATTTGATTTTTGATTTCCATTTGTCTAAGTAAAACTGTTTCTAAATCTGATCTACCAACTTCCTGCTTAACTCTCTGTACAATAATTTCTAAAGCCCTAAGATTACTAAATCTATCTTGATCATATTTATTGACTTTTAAAACATCAAAAGTAATATTAACTAAGTTTCCTATTTCCCGCGATAATTTTTGTTTACGACGGAAAGATGAATCAAATTCAGTTAAATAAATCAATCTTGCTAACATATATCTCCGTAAATAGGGGTTACGAATATTCACATTAGCTATTTCTATCCATTTTCTATCACCTTCCTTCCAATCTTCATCATCTGTTACTTCTCCCCAAATAATATATCCACTTGCAGTGGGTTCGATTTTTAATTCTAGTAAATGTCCTTCTTGATTAGCATTGGGACTTTCCCATTCAATATCTACAGCATAATCACTAGATAATTTGTGATATTCATTTAATGATACTTCCTGACTAGGAATTTTCGCGGCTTTAGTTTCATAAGTCGTGATAATTTGATAACGACTTTGCCAAATATCATGAGCTTCACGACTTAATTTAGCTAACTCTTGATAGTCATGATGATTTTCTTCATTAAACTGAGGAATTGGTAAATCACCAACTTGATTTTCAAAATATTCAAATATTCCTTTTCCTGTCAATTTACCAATTCCACCTAATGCAGTATAACGAAATTTCAGGACTTGAGAATTAAGTAAAGCAACCAAAGCGTATAGTTTATCAAGTTTTAAATCATCTGGATCATAACAATATATATCTCGTAAGAATATAGCTGTAGTATCTGTTAAACCTGCTAAATTACCTTCTAAATCAACACTAAATCTATTACTAGTGGCACGATATGGACATAAAATTTTAGGTCGAAAATGAGAGTGTTGATCTTTACGTCTTGATCTGTGTAGAGCATACCATTCACAACTTCCTTCCTGATAAGCTGCTCTGCTTTCTAACTTGTTTCTATTTGCAAGTAAATACTTTTGAATTGCTATTGATAAATCTTCAAATTTTTCACTACTTTCAATATACAATAGTTGAGAATTATCGGGTATAAAGCCATAGGCTAAAATTCCCGAATTTTTAACTATTTGGTATAGTTTTTCTTTGGGAAAGTTAGATGGAAAACCTTGCTCAGGTGCGAAAATCTTATTTTCTCCTGTTTGAATACCCTGCTCTACTAAATCACATTCAGGTAATTCTCTGAGTTTCACACCTTGAGAATCAATTTTATGAAAAATATCATTATATGGAGATATTTGCCAACGATGATCATTTAAGTTATATTGAGTAATATTTACCTGAGTTACACCTTGACTTAAATGTAAAGAACAATCATCACTTATAAAAGTTTTTTTGACAACATCAAGATCCAAAACATAGAAAGTTGTAAATATATCTTCTGGTTGAGGTTTTTTTCTTTGAAATTCAATAATACAAGTAGCAATTCCCGCTTTAAAAACTTGATGTCCTAAAAAATCAATAATATTGACTATTTTGGTATTTTTACAAATAAATTCTCGCAAACTTCTAGATTTATCACCTTGAATAAAAGCACGAGAAATAATAAAACTTAAATAACCATCTACTTTTAAAATTTCAAATCCCCGACGGAAGAAATAAAACAAAATATCAGTTTTATCAGTGTAAATATCAGGATAGGCAAATTTTAACCATTTTAATTCTAATGCACCTCTACCAAAGGTTGAATCAACATTAAAATAAGGAGGATTACCAATGATTACAGAAAACCCTTGTTCCGATTTTGGTAATCTCGGATCAAAAATATGAGAAAATTCAATCTCCCAATTAAATGGACGTTTAATAATTACCTCTTCTTGAGCAGTTTCTAAACTCATAAGTTCAGATTTAACTCTCGCTAATTCAGCAGATGTCCAATTTTCTAAAGTTGATTCTAAAGTTTGTTCAGAATTAATATTTTCTGTAATCAATTCTCGTATTGCTTCTATTTCTGATACTTCAGCTTCTCTATTTTTAATTGCATAAACTACTGAATTGATACTTTCATCACTAGCAAAAAAAGCAGTTAAAACAGAATTAACTTGTTGATTAATCACAGCAATTGTATTTTCTAAATTACTAACTGCTTGATTTCTTTCTATTTCACTTTGACTAGTATCTCTAGCAATATTAGCTAAATTTGCGACTATTGTTAATTGTTGAGAAAAAGATTCTAAATTAGTGGGACTATGAATTAAACTATCTCCAACACGAATATTTAAAGTCAGTGCTGGTAAATGAGAATATATAGAACCATTGCGTCTACCATATTCTCCAGGACGCGCACGTAATAATCTTGTCCATAGTGATAATTTTGCTAATAATACTGCTTGGGGATCTCGATCTACTCCATGCAGCATTTTGACTAAAATTTGTTCTTCAGGATTAATAATTGGTTGAGGTGCTACATGACTAAATAAATCAAAATTTTCGGGTATTTTTGCATTTTGACAAGCGAGATTATAACGTTTTATTTCTGTTAATAAATAATCAAATGCACCTAATAAAAATGAACCTGAACCACAAGCAGGATCAAGAACTGTAATTTCTAAAACTGATTTTGCGACTACATGAGCTTGCTGTAATTCACCTATTTCTAATAACCCAATAGCTTGATCAATTTTAGGTTTTACTAATGGTTGCAAAGATTGATAAACAATGCGACGGACTATATAGTTAGGAGTATAGAAAATACCTTCTTTTTTGCGGGTTTTTTGATTTTCTAAAATTTGCACAACATCATTAGAAAGAATTAATTGATGGGCTAAAAATTGTTCATAAGCAGTACCTAATATATCCTGGGTTAAAGTTGTAAAATCATAGTTATAAATTGAACGATAATTAGCTAATGTTCCGGTAATTGTATCAAGTATGTCTTCTTGTGGCACTGCATTAATGACAATAATTGATTCCAAATACTCAACATCAATAGTTAATTCATCAATCCAAGAAGGTTGAAATAATTCAGTATTATAGTCTAACCATGTACTTCTAAAAGCCTGTCTTAGTTGTTCAATAAAAGGCAAATTTGGAAAGGTTTGTTGCCAGTTATAATAAACTCTACCAAGATAATTAAAGGGCATTTCTCGGCTAAATGTCTCTAAAAGTCTAATTAATAGAAAACGATTTAAAATAATTTGTGCTGCTTCACGAATTTTCTCTAAACTTAAATCAGGTTGGGATTTTTTAATGCCATTGGCAAGAATGACGCGCCAAATTTTCAGGTCTGTTAAAAATTTTGTTCCTAATTCTTCTCTAGTTTTTTCACTATAAAATGCTTCTAAACGGTTACTAGATAAATTTTCACGATGCAGACAAGTATATACTCTATTTACCAGTTCAGGATCATTTTTTAGTTCCTCAAGTGTAAATGACCAAAAAGGCTTTCTATCTTGTAATCTTAAAATGTGCCATTCCCGAAAATTAGATAAAATAATCCACAGTACAGGTTCTTGTGTACCAATATCTAAACTATAGTTTCTCAGGTAATCTAAAACTTGTTGTGTATTGGTTTCCCAGATATTTTTGTCCCATAAACTTTTAGCTTCAAACATCAATTTTGGATGTTTTCCTACTTGATTACGTAATAAATAATCTACCCATGTAGTAGTGCCAATTAAGCTGCGAATTGATCCTTCAAGTGTCCGATATTCTGTTGTATAACCTAGTGCATCCAGAAAAGGGACAATCAGACTATCTTTTGTATTTTCTTCTGGTTTACCAGTCCGAGATGAAGCCAGCATAGTTTCTGCTGTCGTTATTAAATTAGTCAGATGTTGTTGAAATTTTGGGAATAACATTTATATAAAAATCAATGAACTATGGGGATTGCTATATTATCTATAATAGTTGTTTTTTATGTTATTGATGATAGAATTAAGAAAAATTTACAAAGTTCTTAGTTGCTTGCGTGCTGCGGCTAAAATTAATCTTTGTTCAGCACGAGCGATCGCTTTATAGGTCCTTTCTACAGCTTCCAGTTCTACAGAAATAGAAGTAATTCCCCATTCTATTAACTGATCAATTATTTCTGGATAAAGTACGGGAGCTTGACCACAGATAGAACAGGGAATACCCCCATCTTTAGCCATTTGAATTAATTGAGATATTGCTTTCATCACTACTGGATGACTTTCATCAAATATTGTTGCAAATTTTCCCTGTTCTCGATCTACTCCTAATAATAATTGAGTTAAATCATTTGTGCCAATGGAAATACCCATCACACCAGCTTTAATATATTCAGGTAATAGAAATAGTATACTAGGAACTTCTGCCATGATCCATAATTGAAACTGATGGTTTTTCATTAACCCAGATTCGGCAACTTTATGACGACAAAATACAAATTCTTCCACAGTGCGGACAAAAGGTAATAGCAAATTAATATTTCTATAACCAGATGCTTGAACTATCGCTAAAGTTTGTAATTCCAATTCAAAAATCGCCGGATACTGCATATAATTAAAAACACCCCTCTCACCGAGAATTGATGACTGTGATAAGGGGGAATCTGCGCCCAATGATGTTAAATTATAGGCTGGTAGATCTAAAGAACGATAAAAAATAGGTCTAGGTAAAAAAGCGCGAGCAAACTGCATAATTTGCTCAGATAATAACTCTAATAATTCCTTTTGTCTGCCTTCTAGTAACCATTCTTGAGGGTGTTTTCCCTTGAGAATATTTAATATCATCAATTCCGAACGTAATAATCCCACACCATCTACAGGTAAACTTTGTACTTGTTTAATTAATTGAGGTTGACTTAAATTTACCATTAACTTAGTGGCAATTATTGGTAAATTTGTAAATTGATGATCTGATATTTTCTCATCATCCATTGTTTTTTCCACCTCCGCAATCGGCAAATTTTCCTCTTCTTCTGTAAGACGATATATTTCTCCTTTGTCACCGTCTAGTAATAATTTTTCACCTGATTGTAAAATATTCGTCGCGCCCGTGGCACTAATCACCGCAGGAATATTTAATTCTCTGGCTAAAATTGCACCATGACTAGTTAACCCACCTTGTTCAGTAACAATACCAGCAACACCTCGTAATAATGGTAAATAATCAGGAGTAATAACTGATGTAATCAGAATTACACCCTGGGGAACTTGTAGGGATTTTTGTGTGGAATTGAGAATATAAGCATTAGCAATAATTCTGCCCCTAGCTGCCCCAATACCTTGAATAAATTGGATATTCGGTTTTATCGCTTGGGGAATAGTAACCTCTGTAATATAGAGTTTAGAGGCTAAATATGAGGGGACAAGTTGCCATTTTACAGCTAAAGTTGTACCCAGTTCAGCAATTAAGCGATTTCCTAAAACAATTAATTCCTGTAAGTATTCTTCAGGTAAAGCATATTCTTGTTGTTGAGATTCTGATAAAAGATAAGCGGGTAAACAATTATGATTTGATATTTGTAATTCTTCACCAGCTAAATGTGTGCCATTATCAAGACCATAAGCCAAAATTTTATTACCCAATTGTCTTTCTAAAACCAAGCCGGTTTGGGGTTCTATGTAGTAAACATCTGGTAATACTTCACCATTAGTAATTGCTAAACAATCCCCCCAAGTAGCTTCAATATCATAAGCCAAGGTGTTAATATTCAGAACACCAGAGGCGATACAAGAATCAACTGGTTGTACTAATACCCCTAAATTAATTTGCGGTAAAGTAACACCCACACTCCGCCAATATACTAAACTTCTAGCACGGAATAACTGACTCCAAAGTAACTTTAAAGCTGCGCCAATTTCCGCTTCTTCGCAAGGACAAAACACCGAATCTAATAACCCGGCCACATTTTTCATTTCTTGATTACTTGATATTGCCAGACTAGGACGTAAAATTAAACTACTTCCTGGCCATTGTTTACCAGCTGCAAAAATTTTCCTTACCCAATCAGGTGGTATAGTGGCCGAGATAATTTCCTGACGCAAACGGCCAGCTACCTGCTGAAGTTGTCGCCAATTGTTTACGTCTAAGTGCAGAGAAGAATGGGGTAAATCAGCAATTAAAGACTCTGAACTGTTGAGATTTTCTAGGAATTGCTTTAAAACATCCGCTGCTACTACAAAACCAGGGAGAACAGGGTAGCCTCGTTGTTGGATTTTGCTTAAGTAAAACGCTAAAAGGCCTACTTGAGCGCGGTCTTGTAGTGTGATTTTGTCAAGCCAATAGAGTTTATCCACTCAATTCATTAGGTGTCAGTTTTCATTTGGTAATTCCGTGTTACCTTAAAATCGTTCGTAGGACCAACAAGGGAGTGAGTAAGTAGTCAGACAAAATTAATTTTAAATTAATTATTAATATTATTGATTAAATACTTTTTGTTACTATACTACTAATTACTGTCAAAAATGAAATATATTTTGTTTTTAACTTCACATATTCCACCGTTGAACTATTTAACACCTACAGAACTTGACAAATCCTGATTATATTACTAGCAGTGATTGGTTGAATACCGGGCTGCGTCTATGTTTGGCCTTGTTTATTGGGGCTATAATTGGTCTGGAAAGGCAAATTAAAAACAAGCCGGCTGGTTTAAGAACTCATATGCTAGTCAGTTTGGGTTCATCTATGTTTACTCTAATTACTATCCAAACAGGTGGAACACAACTTAGTGCTGATGCTATTAGTCGCGTAGTTCAAGGTATCGCTGCTGGAGTGGGGTTTTTAGGTGCTGGGGAGATTTTGCGTCAATCTTCCCAAACATCAAAATCTCCAGAAGTTCACGGATTAACTTCTGCTGCTGCAATTTGGGTATCCGCTGCTTTGGGAATTGCTGCTGGCTGTGGTTTATGGCAATTAGGATTAATGGGTGCTATTTTAACTGTAATTATTCTACACATTTTTAAAAGACTAGAAAAATTTAATTAAGTAGGTGAACAGAAAAATTTACATGAGATTAATTGCCTTTTTCACCCAGATTAGGACGGCTGATAATTAACAATTGTACCCCACCATCAGCTGTATTAACAGCCAATTCAGTTTTAAAATAGCTTGTTTAAGTTGTTCTGAATTATTATTTTCATCTTATAATTAGATTTTAATCTCTTTAGTTTTTTTGTCTATGAAGAATGCAACAGTTCAAGAAGCAAGGGCATATCTTCTCGAATTAATAGAGTCAGTGTTAGAGGGTGAAGATGTGGTCATTAGTCGAGAGGGTAAACCGTTGGTGCGTTTGATCCGCTATGAAGCGGAACTTGAGCCGCGGACTCCTGGGGCTTGGGAAGGGCGCGTTTGGATGGCTGATGATTTTGATGATGAGTCAGAGGAGATTAACGCTATGTTTTATGGAAAAGGTTAATGGGGTTTTTATTAGATACTCATGTTTTATTGTGGTGGTTAGCAAATGACCCAAAGTTGTCGGCAGATGTGCGAGAAATTATTAGAAATCCAGTCAATGATAGTTTTGTTAGCGCAGCAACAATATGGGAAATAGCGATTAAAACTTCGTTAGGAAAGTTGAAGCAACCCGATGATTTGTTAGCGGTGCTTCGGGATAATCGGTTTCAAGTTTTGGATATTTCGGCGGAGCATTGTTTAAATGTGGGTAGTTTACCTTGGCATCATAAAGACCCGTTTGATAGGATGTTAATTTCTCAAGCTTTGGTGGAAGGTTTAACAATAATTACGGTAGACCAAAAGTTTAAATTTTATGATGTGCCATTATTTTCTGACGATTTCGGGTAGTTGAAAATCTCCAATGTTTGCAAAGTGTTTTTCTATTATAAGAATAATTTCTATTTAGCTTCAAAAAATTCTGGGGATTAGGGGGGGTATAGCCTTAGCTCGGTTGAGGTGTATTTATTGAGCTTGGGAATTGCTATAAAATTGGTATCAGTTGTCAATTTTTCCCGCACTCACAGATAAAACCTGGGAATATTTTAACCATTGAGAATCAAAAGCACCTAAATGAGTAGTAGTAATCAAAGTTTGAAATCGGTCTTGAATAGCATCAAGTAATTGACCTTGACGAGATGGATCTAATTCAGCTAAAACATCATCTAATAATAACAAAGGTGGTTCATTAATCACTTCTTCAATTAATTGTAATTCGGCTAATTTCAAAGCTAAAACCAATGTTCTTTGTTGACCTTGAGAACCATATTTTCGCGCTGGAGTTTGATTAATAATTAATTCTATTTCATCACGGTGGGGTCCAACTAAAGTTATGCCTCGATGTAATTCAGGAATCGCTCTTTGTTGTAGTTTAGCAAAAAAAGCAGCTTGTAATTCATGGGGAGAATTTTTTTCTAAAGGAACATTAGCAGCATATTTAATTTCTAGATTTTCTGATGCTCCACTAATACTATTATGCCATGCAGAAGCTAGAGGAGACAATCTTTGAATGGCTCTATCTCGTCTTAAAATTACTCTTGTCCCAGCGGTAACTAATTGTGCATTCCAGATAGCTAATTCTGATTGTAGAGACTTTTCTTGTGTATTGATATAGCGTTTTAAGAAAGCATTACGTTGGCGTAAAGTTTGGTTATATTGATGTAAAATATGGGCATAAACTGGTTCTAGTTGAATTAATAATGTATCCAACCAATGACGACGACTATCGGGACTACCTCGTACTAATTCTAAATCTAAACTAGAAAATTCTACTGCATTGAGAACACCTAAAAAGTTCATTTGTTTGGGAATTATTTCCCCATTAATAGCGACAGTGCGACGGCCTTGACGACGGAGAGTGAGGGTTAAATCACTATTGCTATGAATCCTTTGTAAATTAGCACTAATTTGGGCTGTAGACTCACATTCTTTAATTAAATCATGATCTCGTGCCATGCGGTGCGATCGCAATGTTGCTAATAGTTCTACAGCTTCCAATAAATTTGATTTTCCTTGAGCATTATTACCCACCAAAATAGTTTTAGCAGCGGTAAATTCAACTTTTTGATCTTGATAATTACGAAATTGTTTCAAATGTAAAGTTTTTAAATACATATATATAACATATATAGGACTCCTATTTGATTTTTGATAGCTTGGGTCGCGTAGCTATACAAGACTCAGTAGGTATCAATTCTGTCTTTCTTCCTGTGTTCCCAGTTAAGAGTTCCCTATTCCCTATTCCCTGTAACCTGTAATCTATTCCCTGTTCCCTGTTCCCTGTTCCCTGTTCCCTGTTCCCTGTTCCCTATTCCCTGTAACCTATTCCCTGTTCCCTGTTCCCTCGTCATAACGACAATTTTTAACGCCAACCTACTTAAGGTACTGTTACCAAATCTAATTGGTACTTTTGAGAATCGCTGTCAATGCGTATAAATTCATTTTCCGGGTTATAGGTTTCAAATTTTCTCACATTATCCTCTTTGTTGATAGCATTTTCTAAATAAGCTGAGGCTAATGTTGAAGTTACATAAATATTTCCATGTTGTTTGAAAGCTTGTATTAGTTCAGATTCCTCTGGATAATCTTTGACTAAATGTTCCGCTAGAAATCCTTTTAAAATTATTCCTCTCAAGCCGGTTTTGTTGTATCCTGCCTTGGCGATCATCAATGATATATTATCAGAATTAAGATCAGGTAAATTATCGTAATCTTCAAAAAACGGGCAAAAAACTTTCATCAGATTTTTGACAGGATGTTTAACTTTTCCGTAATTGGGATCTTGTTGTTTTCTACGTTTTGATTCACCCATGATATCTATTTCCTACTATTTCCTAATTAATGTGAGAATTGTACACAAAATACGGGTATTTATGATTATTGTTCCTGTAAAGGATACAAAATTAAGGGATAAACAGGAATGAAAAAAACACAAAGATAATGAAATTAAATCTTGGTAATTTTCAAATCCTGTAAATCCTGATCTGGCTATTTTATCAGACAATTTACTTATTAAACATTTTTTTGTCCCCTAAAGCGGAAAAATAATTTCTCACCTTCAATCCAGACAAACATTAAAGCACTAAATGCAATACAAATTCCTAGTTCTTGTAAACTGAGTGCATGAGTACCAAAGAAACTTCGCAGGGGGGGAACATAAATTAACATCAATTGCAAAATTGTCGTCACAATGACTGACCCCAATACAAAGATATTAGAGAAAGGATTCATTTCAATGGTAAGTCTATTATTAGAACGAATGGCGATCGCATGACCCATTTGTGCTAGACATAATGAAGTAAATACCATTGTTTTCCAAGTATCTTCATGTCCCTGATATCCAGGTGCGTGAGAATGTTGATAAGCCCACTGCATGAGAATAATGGTAATAATGGCGAAAACAATCCCAATGCGAATCATGTAAGCACCCAAACCCCTCGCAAAAATACTTTCACGGGGACTAAAGGGGGGACGCTGCATCACATCAGGTTCAGGGGGTTCTACAGCCAATGCTAAAGCTGGTAAACCGTCTGTAACCAAATTCATCCAGAGAATTTGCAAAGGACTCAAGGGAACACCACCCAAACCTAACAAGGGTGCGGCCGCAATGGTGAGAACTTCACCAATATTACTACCAAGAATATACTTAATAAACCTGCGAATATTAGTATAAACAACTCTACCTTCCTTAGTGGCAGCGACTATGGTGGCAAAATTGTCATCTAGCAGGATCATGTCGCTGGCTTCCTTGCTCACATCTGTACCTGTGATGCCCATGGCAATGCCTATATCGGCTTGTTTGAGGGCGGGAGCATCATTCACGCCATCGCCCGTCATAGCCACAAATCGCCCACGACGTTGCAATGCTTGAACAATTCTTAATTTGTGTTCTGGGGAGACCCTGGCGTAAATACTCACTAAGTCTACCTGTGCTTCTAATTCCTGGTCACTTAGTAGTTGCAATTCCTTACCAGTAAGAACTCTATCACCTTTTTGGGCGATTCCTAAATCAATAGCGATCGCCTGGGCGGTTAATTGATGGTCGCCAGTGATCATTACCGGACGAATACCAGCGTGGCGACATTCTTCGACAGCAGCCCGCACTTCTGGCCGAGGCGCGTCTAACATTCCCACCAGTCCCAACCAAACTAAATCTACCTCAGAAGTGTCTTCTGAACCATCAGCAGGAACTTCCGTCAGGGGTTTATAAGCAAAACCTAAGACCCGCAAACCTTGACCCGCCATTTGGTCATTAGCTACTAGAATTTGGCTGCGTTGTTCGGCGTTGATAAGAACCGCCCTATCACCTAAATGGATTTTTGTGCACCTTTCTAGAGTTAATTCTGGTGAACCCTTGGTGAACATGAGATATTCTTCCGATTCGACAAAACCAGTAATAGCAGGGTCAATGGCTGTTAAAGAAGATTCCCCAGTAGCCACAGCTTCTATTTGACAAATCACACTCATGCGTTTTCGTTCAGAGGAAAAGGGAAATTCTGCCACACGAGGTAATTTACTATACCATTGGTCTTGCTCAATTCCTGCTTTTCCCGCCAAAGTAACTAAAGCCCCTTCCGTGGGGTCGCCTAAAATCGCCCATTGTCCTTGTTGTTGTTGCAAAACAGCATCATTACAAACAGCACAGGGAACAAGCAGGGCGGAAATTTCTGGAAATTCATCTAAACTGGCTTTTTTACCATGTAACTGAAAATCACCAATGGGGGTGTAACCGTCGCCAGTGACGCGAAAGGTGGAATTATTGGTATAAACCGACTGGACTACCATTTTATTTTGAGTCAGAGTTCCGGTTTTATCAGAACAAATAGTAGTTACAGAACCGAGTGTTTCTACTGCTGGGAGTTTGCGAATTAAAGCATTATGTTTGACCATGCGCTGAGTTCCCAAAGCCAGGGTAACGGTAATTACAGCCGGTAAACCTTCGGGAACTACCGCCACAGCCATACTTAAAGAAACTTCCACTAATTCTTGTAAATTTTTCCAGCCTATTCCTTGAGTTAGATCATGAATAAGTCCACCACCAACTACTATGGCTACAAGAATTAAAGAACCGCTGACCAGGACATTACCCAGTTGAGTCATGCGTTGCTGTAGGGGTGTAGGTTCACCGTCCACAGATTGTAACATGGTAGCAATTTTACCTAATTCCGTGGCCATTCCCGTGTTAGTTACCAACACCTTAGCGCGGCCTTGGACAACTTCCGTACCTTGAAAAACTGAATTAAGGCGATCGCCTAAAGGTGCATCTTCTGGTAATGTGATTATAGCTTGCTTATTAACAGCCTCAGCTTCACCAGTTAAAGCAGACTCACGCACTTGTAAATTAGATTGTTCTATTAAGCGACCATCAGCGGCTATTTGCACTCCCGCTTCTAGTAGCATGATATCCCCTGGGACTAGATCCTTGGCTGCTATATCCCCCAGTTTACCGTCACGCAGGACTCGCACCGAAGGAGAAGATAGTTTTTTCAAGGCTGCTAGAGCTTTTTCCGCCCGGCTTTCTTGGACATAGCCCAAAATACCGTTCAGGATAACGATGGCCATAATGGCAATTGTATCCTTAAATGGCACTTCGCCGGCTTTTAATGCCCCCCTAGACAAAGCCATCAAATCCAAAAAACCAGAAATGAAGGCAACTGCAATCAACATCAATAACATGATATTGGTAAACTGATCTAGGAGAATTTGCCAAGGGCTACGACCGCCATTTTCTTCTAGTTCATTCGTTCCATATTTTTGACGACGCTGTTCAACTTCTTGGGACGTTAAGCCGTTGTTTGCGTCACTATCTAGCATTTCTAGGGCTTTATCAACTGCCAAACCATGCCAGTGTTTGGTAGCTTTAGGTAAAGAATGAGCAGACATTGTGTAAGTTACAGGAAATGGTTGCAAAATTCGATCATAATTTAGTGATGTCAGAAAATGTGGAATTGGGTAATGGGTAATTGGTTAATGGGTAACAAGATCACGAATAAGAGAGGCTTTGGGAGGTATTTTGCGTAAGTCCTATTCCCTAAATAACAACTGACGTTAAAAAGTAATAATTTATGACTACTATGCTCAATAACACGAGTTTCCCACTACCCAGTTTGACAGTGAACCAAAATTTTGAACAGCAAAGAATTATCAGGCCAATTACTGCTGCTACCCTGCACGGAATTGCTTTTGCCGAAAATAGACTCATTGCTATTGATACAATTAAAGGTCATTTATTAGAAATTGACCCCCTCAGCGATAACAGCAAAATTATCAATCCCCACCAAGTCCGTGAATTTAAGGAAGTTACCGGATTGGCTATGTCGCAAGGTTATCTTTGGGTAACTCGTGGTAATAGTGTCTACTCTTGCAAATTCGCCTCTTTAGGTTTAGAACATTTTGTGACTTTACCCTATACCGCTGACGGCGTTGCTGTTTGGGAATCTACCGTTTATGTCAGTTGTCAAAGACTTGGCTATATTTTAATTTTTGACCGTGATACCCGCAGGGAAATCACTAAATTTTACGCCCCTGGTGTCGGCATAGAAAATTTAGCAGTGACAAAAGAAACTCTGTGGATATGCGATCGCACGGAACAAACTGTTTACTCTATGGATAGGGCAACCGGGGAAGTCCGTTTCAGTGTTCTTACTCCTTTTGATTCCCCAACGGGTATCGCTGTTTACGGACAGGAGGACGCAGGTAAAGATCGTCTTTATGTGGCATACTCCAGTGAAGAACCTTATATTCGGGATAATCCTAATGCTGATCCCTGCTATGAGTTAACATACCGCGATCGCACATTCATTCATGCTCTACAATATCATTACCAGGAGGATAAACGCTACGCCCTTTCTAATGGTTATCTCATAGAAATGTCCTATCTTGAGGAAATTTCCCCCCTTGATGAGGTTTATTTAACTGATATAGAATGGCGTATTGCCCTACCCTCAGAAACGGAACGGCAAAAAGTTAAGCAAGTTGAAGCGATCGGCTTACCCTTCACAGAAGAAATCATTGACGGACAAAGGGTAGCCGTTTTTAAATTTGACACCCTCACTCCCGGAGAACGCCATATATTTGGCTGGAAAGCACTTGTGGAAGTATGGAGTATTAAATATCGCATTACTCCCAGAGACGTGGAAAAGTTACCAGAACTGTCACCAGAATTAAAAACTCGCTATCTGGTAGATGATGATGATTTAGCAATGGATACGGATATGGTTATCCGTGCGGCCAAGACAGCTATCGGTTCAGAAACTAACTTGTTACGGAAAATGTACAGTATCCGCAACTACGTCTATGATCAATTATCCTATGGTATTAAACCCCATATTGATTCGCCAGATGTGGTTTTAGAGCGTGGTGTTGGTTCCTGTGGAGAATATGTGGGTGTATTACTGGCACTTTGTCGCTTGAATGGTATTCCTTGTCGCACTGTTGGTAGATACAAATGTCCAGTTTATGCTGAACATCAGGGAGTTCCCCTCCAACCCGATTTTAATCATGTTTGGTTAGAATTTTATATTCCCGGTATGGGTTGGTTGCCCATGGAATCTAATCCTGATGATCTCGAAGAAGGTGGACCCTATCCTACACGCTTTTTCATGGGTTTATGCTGGTATCATATCGAAATTGGTAAAGGTATATCCTTTGAAACTTTAAGCCAGAATGGAGTCCGCTTGACTAAAGAGGATATTTCGCTGGGTGATTTAGCTATTAACCATATTCGGTTTACAATCCTGAAAGAATTACCGCCCTTTTAAGGTTATTTATCCTTTCTTCCAGTCTCCAGACTGGGAGTCCACCGGGAGATTCTCAGCTATCATACTTATGCTCTGGCTGGGAATGCAAATCCAGGAAAATAGAGCAGGTAAGCTGTACTGCATTTAATTTGTATAATTATAGCGGGCAGGATGTCCACACCACAAGATTTGGCCATATTAGGATTGTACAATTTAGCTGCGTAACGGTTGACATTAGGACTGTTAAGTGAGAGAAATTACTTTGGGGATACTTGCAGCTTAGTGGCTGTTCCACAGCTTTGCGGCATATTTCCTGATAGTAAATAGTAATAATGATGCACGGGAGAGAGTGGTAATATGAGCAACCCTAGCAATTCCGGTAAGATAAAATTTGGTACTGATGGATGGCGCGGAATTATTGCTGATGATTTTACGTTTCCAAATGTGCGGAAAGTAACCAGGGCAATAGCTGGTTATTTGGAAACTGCTTATACTAAGGACAAACCAGTTTTAATCGCCTATGATACCAGGTTTTTAGCTGACGAGTTCGCCCAAACATCTGCCGCAGTTTTAGCAGATTTGGGTTGGAATGTACAAATTACTGACCGGGATTGTCCCACCCCAGTAATTGCCTACAATGCCCGTATTCTCAATTCCGCAGGGGCTTTGATGTTCACTGCTAGTCATAATCCTGCACCTTATTGTGGGATTAAATATATACCCGATTACGCGGGTCCTGCAACTCCAGAAATTACTGATACTATTGTCGCCAATATAGAAACGGCATCCGATGAATTACCTGGAAGTAACCCGTCTGGTACAATTTCTACTTTTGATCCCAAACCCGATTATTTGCATTTTATCTACACCTTGTTGGATGTGGAAAAAATTAAAAGTGCAAATTTAAAGGTCAAATATGATGCCCTTTATTCTACCTCCCGTGGTTATTTGGATGAAGTTTTGCAACACTGTGGTTGTCAATTAGAAAGTTTCCACACCTGGCGAGATGTGCTTTTTGGGGGTGGTATGCCTGAACCCAAAGGGGAACAGTTAGTTGAGTTGGTGGCCGCTGTCAAGGCTGATCATGCGGATTTGGGTTTGGCTACCGATGGTGATAGCGATCGCTTTGGTATTGTTGATGAACAAGGTAATGTCCTCACTCCCAATACAGTGTTGTTAGTCCTAGCACGACATTTGATTAAAAACAAGGGTAAAAGCGGTGCAATCGTTCGCACTGTGGCAACTACGCACTTATTAGATAATTTTGCGGCTAAGTATGGGCTGGAGATTTATGAAACTGCGGTGGGTTTTAAATATATTGGTGAGAAAATGCGGGAAACCGCCGTTTTGATTGGTGGAGAAGAATCCGGTGGTTTAAGTATCATTGGCCATATTCCTGAAAAAGATGGGGTTTTAGCAGATATGCTAGTGGCTGAAGCGATCGCTTATGAAGGTAAGCCTTTAAGTCAGTTGGTACAGGAAGCTATAGCCGAAGCAGATGGTCCTTTGTATAACAATCGCTTGGATTTACACCTCACAGAAGCTAATAAAATCGCTGTGATTAATAGTTACACGCAAAATCCCCCCTCAGAAGTGGCAGGAATTAAGGTCAAAGAGGTGGGAAGGAAAGATGGTATCAAACTCTATTTAGAAGAGGGTAGCTGGGTGTTACTGCGTCCTTCTGGTACAGAACCTTTGGTGAGGGTGTACATGGAAACTAACTCACCAGAAAAACTTAGTCAGATTGCTAAATTCATGGAAGGTGAAATTGCTAAGTTAGCATAGAACCCCACCCCTAACCCCTCCCCGCAAGCGAGGAGGGGGATGATATTTATTTAAAGATTTAAGTTATGATATTCAAAATATTGGCCAATTTTTTAATATTACTAATTATAGCTGTTTGGGTAGTAGCGATCGCTCTCATTTCTGTCCAAAATGCTACTCCTGTATCTTTAAAGTTTTTGGTTTTTCAATCAATACAAATTCCCTTCGGGTTAATGTTAGCTTTTAGTGTCGCAGTTGGTTTGTTAGCTACAGCCGTTTTACAGCCTCTTTGGGAGTTGGGAGAATCTCAATCTGGAATAGATGAAGATGCAGAGTTTTTTGTTGATGATGAGGATTTTTAAAAGTTTCTCAGTAAATAAGTATAGAAGTCATATTAAATTTCCGAAAAAAACAGGTATTGTAGGGTGCGTCAGACTGCGTAAATTCAATCAATAAACAGATTTGTAATATCTGACGCACCCTAGGTATCTTTTCATAAATCCAAGATTATTCCTATAGATAAATATTACTAAAAAATAGGGTATCTATTCTTTAGTGCTAAAATATTGGTAAAGTAAACAACTAACTAGTTTAAAGTTATGGTTACTCAACCTCTAACACTAAGTACATCAGAGGTCATCTACCCAGACAGTGATGGACAACCAATGGCTAATAATACAGAACAGTTTCGTTGGATATTAGTTATTCAACAAAATTTAGATTGGTTATTTGCAGATAACCCTGATGTTTTTGTGGCTGGTGATTTATTTTGGTATCCCATTGAAGGGAAAAATTATATAGTCAATGCACCAGACGTTATGGTTGTATTTGGACGACCAAAAAGTAAACGCGGTTCTTATTTACAATGGCAAGAAAATAATATTGCCCCCCAGGTAGTTTTTGAAATTCTTTCTCCTAGCAATTCCCAAACCGAAATGGAGAGGAAATTGATATTTTATGAAAGACATGGAGTAGAAGAATATTATATTTACAATCCTCAAAACAATCAGTTGAGAGGATGGTTAAAAACGGAAGATGGTTTAGATGTCATTTCAGAAATAGAAAATTGGGTTAGTCCCAGGTTAGGAATTAAGTTTGATTTATCAGGGGAAGAATTACAAATTTATCGTCCTGATGGTAATAAATTTTCTTCATATCTGGAAATTTGCCAACTTCTAGAACAGGAAAAACAACGTGCTGAACAAGCAGAAACAGCTTTAGCCGTAGAAAGGAGAAAAACCCAACTTTTAGCTGAAAAGTTAAAGGCTTTGGGTGTGAATCCTGATGAACTAGAGTAATACTAAAAAACAAAAATAGTCGGTTTTAACCGACTATTACTTTTAGTTATTCTGGATAGCGTTTTGATGTATGCAGTATTCGCAGAACTTCTACAGATTCTTCCTTAACTCGGTAAATCAGAATATAGGGTGAATTAGAAATTATCAATTCTCTTGTACCTTCAACTCTGCCATTTTTACCCATAAAGGGATATTTTTGTAATTGATTAGCAGCATTTTGAATCTTGATTATTAATCCCTGTGCTGCGGTAGGATTATCTTGAAAAACGTAGTTACGCGCTTGTTCTAAGTTACGCAGCGCCCATTTTAACCATTTAACCTGCATTTGTTAGCCTTGCAAATGTCCCTTTTACTTCTTCATCACTGGCAAAATCTCCAGCATCCGCTTCAGCAATACCTTTTTGGATTTCTTCGATTTGCCATTGATACATTTCTAAATAAGCGTTAACTGCTTCATTGAGAATATAACTTCTGTCTCGGTTTATGCCTTTTGCTAATGCGTCTATAGCCGCTTTTTTGCTGCTGTCTATTCTAAATGTAATATTTTCTTTACTCATGGGTTTGTGATCATCATTCGTATTGCATGATATTATATAATAATGTTAGATATTTACTAAAAACCTTTGGCTTACGATAATATTTGCCGATACCTCACGGATACTTACCCGTTATCTTTTGTGCAATGGTTAATTGCAGAAGATATAGATGAAATTGAGGTGCTACCTACCGAGTTACCTATTAACCCCATTCGTGCTGATGCGTTGTTTCGACTACCGAAATTAAACCGCATTTTGCATTTGGAAATTCAAACTACACCAAAATCTGATACTCCCCTACCTGTGAGAATGTTAGATTATTGGTTGAGGATTTATCGTAAATATTTGTGTCCTATACAACAGGTGGTAATTTTTCTCAAAGAAACAAATTCACCTGATGTTTTTGTTGATAGATTGATAGTGGGGAATACACGACATCAATATCAAGTAATTAGAGTATGGGAAGAAGACAGCGAAACACTTTTAAAATCTCCTGCTTTATTACCTTTAGCGGTTTTAGCCAAGACAGATGAACCAAATAAGTTACTTCAGCAAGTTGCTTTAGAAATAGATAAAATAGAAGAACAGGCACAACAAAATACTATAGCAGCTTGTGTGGAATTATTGGCTGGTTTAAAGTTTGAGAAACAGTTGATTAAACAATATTTTCGGGAGGAAACTATGGAAGAATCAGTGATTTATCAAGAGATTATTAACCGGGGTAAATTACAGCTTATTTTCCGTCAGTTGAAACGTCGTATTGGGGAGGTTTCGGCAAAGTTGGAGTCACAAATTAAAGAGTTATCTGGTGAAAAGTTAGATGAGCTTTCGGAAGCTATTTTAGATTTTTCACAACCTGATGATTTGGTAAATTGGATGGCGAATCAAAGTTAAAAGATTTTCTCACGCAAAGAGGAAAAGAGATTTTTTATGAGTCGGTTTTAACCGACTTTTGCTTTTAGACAGGGAATTTATTCCCTGGCTGTATCATATCTAGTATAAGAGATGATGATTAACGGTAAAAACTATGACTAAGTTACTTGAACAAGCTATTGAAAAAATAAAGCAACTTCCTGAAACTGAACAAGATATAATTGCTAGACTCATACTAAAAGCATTAGAAAATAATTTAGTTGAGGAAAGTTTATCTATTATTGATGAAAGTGATAGTTGGACAGAAGAAGATCAACTTGAGATCACATCTTTTTCTTTACAATATGCGGCTCCGATATTTCCAGAAAGTGAGGAAATAACACAGTGAAATTTAATCCTGGTAATGTGTCATCTGATTGTATTAAAATATATTGCAATTTAGATATAACTATTGACAGTGAGTCTCTTTTATATTAAGTCTATTATTAGAAATTTAATGATCTAAACATATGTCTAATAACGACAGAGAAACCACTTTTTCGTTTAAACGGTTATTAAGTGAATTTAATGAACTTGAAGGATATTACAACTTAAATAATGACCAATTGGCTAGTCAATTAAAAGAACTAAATTTATTAGGAGTAAATGTAAATGCAGAAAATAAAGTTGATGATCCAGACACAATTGCCATTTATAAAAAATGGTCATTTACAGTTATTTTTCTACAGATGTTAAACGCTTGGCAGTGGTTTTTTGCAGGCATATTGTTAGAAAGAAATTCTTATTTAACTACTCAAGCTATGCAAATGTATTATTATGCAATTTTCTTTTCTTATGGGTCTTTTTTATCTGCACATTTCAAGGGACATTACACCGTCAAAGATGAACTAAAAACAACAAAAAATAAAAAAATAAAAAATAATGAAATATTTCAAAAATTTGGCAATGAAACGGCAAGAGCATTAATGGCAAATGTAGAAGATAAAGATATGGAAGAAATTATAGTATCATCTAGAAGATATGTCTGGTTAGTTGATAATCCAAGAGATGGAAAGTATATTTATGTAAAAGCTAAAAATGAAGAAAGAGGAGGAGAACATGAAAGAAGATCAAAATGGTATTATGGTGTTTTTACAAGCTGGGAGTCCAAGATAAATATTTCATATCCAGAAGTTCGCTATTTTAAGGAGGATGATTATAATACATTGCATCCAGAAAATCGTAATATGTATACTTATTCTATCCAACATATGGTAGATGAGCTATATTATGAGGATGAAGATACAGCATTAAACAATGAGGGAATAATCTGTTTATGGCAGCGAAAATCAAACGATTTAAGTGAAGCATTTCCAACAAAATTTTGGACTCTGCAACATATAAAAGTTGTAGTTGATTTGCACACAAAACTATTGGAAAAATATAACAAAGATTCACCATATACTGAACAACAAGAACATTTATTAAGAAATCTTTGTGAACATCATAAAAGAACTGGTTTAGTTGAAGTGCTAAAGGTAGCAATGCCAACGATTTTGGAAAAAATAGGAATTTAAGATGAAACACAATCTCAATTATTTCACTTCTCTAAAGAATATTACAATTATATTGGCGTTAATTGTATTTTCTAGTATTACAGGTTGTTCTTCAACTGATAGATGTGAGTTTCTACGAGATTATTCTGAAAAAAGAGCTTGCCAAGAGCATAATACAGTAGAAATCTGGACTAACTTAGTTTCATTTGGGTTTCTTGGATATGTCGGATACGTACTATTCACTAAACCAGCTTGGTTCTGTAGATTAATTTACTCTACTAAACAAAATCTAGATTCAAATCAACAGGCAAAAGAACCCATAATACAAGCACTTAATGAGCTTGTATTATTGACAGGAGGATACTTTGATGGCAAAAAGTATATTTATCAAGAAGTTCGACTTCAAGATAGGAAAAGAGTTATTGAATTATGTCAATTTATCTTAGAAAACGAAAATCCTCAAGAGAAATCAGAAGGATTAAATATTATAGCTACTGAACTAGAGAAAAAAGGAAAAGACTTAAAATCTATAGATGAATTACGTCAAGCTGCTGAATTTAATATCAACCTTGGACAATCAATTAAACAACTATTAGAACAAGTGAAATCGTCACAATAAATCATAATGTTTTATTATGTATTATTTCTGGGTAACTTATGAGGAAATACTGAATAATTTCCTTAATATTAGCTGTGCAAACATAAAGTTACTATTTGACCATAACCTATCACCTACATTTTACACAAAGACCAGATTCCAGATCATTAGTTTTCGCCAAACAACAATAACACAACTGAAAAAATTCTGTGTGTCCTTCCAAAATTTCCCCCGAATTACAATCATATTGATAACCAGCTAGTTTAACAATTTCTTCAATCAAATTTTGCTTCTTTTCTTTATCCAAATGGTCAAAACAATGCTCACGTCTCAAAATTGTAATTACTTCATTTAACATATAACTTCCGCTATGATTTGACATAGATTTACTCCTATTGAAAAATTGAGAATGTCATATTATCCTAATATAGAACAAATGTACTTATAAATAGGGTAAACAATTTTTATAAATGTAAGTTTAGATACCATATATACTGTTAGCCTAGCGATGTCTATGGGTAAACGCTAAAATAGAAAACAAAACCTACCTTTAAACACTATGCAGTATCAAAATATAATTACCATCGAACCAGGAAAACGGGGAGGTAAACCTTGTATTCGGGGGATGAGAATTACTGTATATGACGTTTTATCATACCTTGCATCTGGCATGACTTATGAGGAAATACTAAATGATTTTCCTTATTTAACACAAGCAGATATTTTAGCTTGTCTTAGCTATGCTGCTGATAGAGAAAGACAAATGTTGATGGTGCAAGCATGAAGTTATTATTTGATCATAATCTATCACCCCGGTTAGTAGATAAACTCGCTGCTATTTACCCCAATTCTCAGCACGTTTTTCTCTTAGGTTTAGATCAAGCGGATGATAGAATTTTGTGGGAATTTGCAAAACAAAATAAATTTATAATTGTTACCAGAGATGCTGATTTTAATGAAT
>NZ_KE384611.1:0-7626 GCF_000426905.1 Dolichospermum circinale AWQC131C | reverse complement strand
GAAAAGGATAAACTTTTGATATTGGAGGGGGTTGGGGGTGGGGTTCTTGTACCTCATAACATCAGGAAGTGCTGTAAGTATACTGCCTGGATATCCACCTAAAGTAATTTGGGTGAGAAGTGGTAATTGTTCAACAAATCAAATAGAAGAAATTTTGCAATTACATTTAGAGGATATCCAAGCCTTTGCAGAAAATTCAGATTTAGGAGTTTTGACACTTTATTAAATTAAGTTAATATGATTTTGCGTGAAACAAAAAAAGAGCGATCTGCTTGCAGCAGCGTTTCGCTATCGCGCATCAACAACCTTTAACTATAGTAAAATAATTACAAAGCCCTATTCACAGCAGCTTACTAGCTATGACTCAACTACTAGAAAAAGCCATTGCACAAATAAAGCAACTTCCTGAAACCGAACAAGATAGGATTGCCTTACTCATCCTTGAAGAAATAGAAGACGAAAGCCGATGGGATCAAGCATTTGCTAAATCTCATGATATGCTTGCTCAACTTGCAGCAGCAGCATTAGCAGAAGATCAAGCAGGTAAAACTTTAGAATTAGATCCCGAAAACCTGTGAAGTCTAAAACAACAATTCAGTTTCGTAACCTGTACGCTGATCTTCCACCGCAGGTTAGACAACAAGGACGTACAGCTTATAAACAATTTAAAGAAGATCCCTGGCATCCTAGCTTACGTTTTAAATTAGTGCATCCCAACTTACCTATTTATTCTGCTCGTGTTAGTAAAAATTATCGTGCTGTAGGTGTGCGAAACGAAAGTGGTATTATCTGGTTTTGGATTAGTCCTCATGCAGATTATGACAAGCTATTATCTCAGTTATAATTACTGCCAAAATCCTTATTTTTCTTCTTTGCGTGATATAAAAAAAAAGAGCGATGGCCAAAGCACCCACCATAGGCGATCGCGCATCAACAACCTTTAACTAAATATTCACTCCTATGAATTGAAAAGCCTGTTTAATACTTAAACTCATTGGTAATTTTTGTTGCTTTGCATATAATTCCGCCGCTTTACCATAAGCAGATAACATTTCCCGGCTGTTTTCCACCTGTCCATCTTGACTTTTAATATTCAGCAATACCCAACCTAAATTATGATAGGCCTCAGCATAACCAGGATTATATTTAATCGCTTTTTCAAGACATAACCTTGCCTTCTGCAACTCTCGTACCTGGCCATATAAAGTACCGAGACGAAATAAAACAAAAGCCTGAACGGCTTGGGGTTCAGTAAACTTTTGTAAAAAATTCTCATAGATTTGAATAGCACTTTGATAACCTTGTAAATTTTCCTGAGTAATGCCATAATTAATTAACACCCATCCAGGAACTAACTTGTGACTGCTGGCTTGTTGAAAACTAGTTAAGGCCTCACTCCATAAATCCTGACTACATTGTTTCCAAGCCTTTAAACCCCAAGCGAAAGCACTATCAGGCACTTGATTAATAAATTCCTCAATTCTTCTATCTACATCATTAACCTGTTTAGTAAAAACAGCTTTTTCTAAAGCTAGAATCAAATGAGGATATAGCCAAGGTAAATGATCATGGTTATTATTTTGGATTTGCTGTGATTTAAAAATTCCTTGTGTGGCAGCACGAATGGCTAATTTCCATTGTTGTTGCTGTATATATATCCAAGCTTGCAAACCTAACGCAAACGTACAATCAGGCTGTAACTGTAATGCTTGATTTACTGTATTTTCTGCCATTTTTAAATTACCAGACTTACCTAAAGCCCAAGCTAAATTAGTCTGTATCCACACTTGTTCAGGAGATAATTTAACCCCTTTTTCTAGATTTTTAACTGCTTCTTGCCAATTTTTTTGCCGACAATTAATCAGCCCTAAAACTCCATAACCTCTACCGTCATTTGGTTGTAATTGAATAGCTTTTTTTGCTGCTATTTCTGCTTGTTGATCATCAACATATATTTGTAATAATGCTAGTTCTACCGCTGCTTCTCCATGATCTGGTGCAACTTGCAAATATTTTTGATATGCTTGAACAGCATCAACTAATTGACCTTGTTTGACTAATTCTTTAGCCCGTTGATGTTGAGGAGTGACAAATTTACCTTGAAGTGCATTAATTAATTCATCAGCCGTTTGAAATCTATCCTCTACCCTAAATTGCATTCCTGTGAGAATAACTTTTTCCATTAAAAAACTTAAATCAGGGCGTAGTTGTCGGGGTGATATTAATTTATCCACGGAACTACCTTGTAAAAAAGCACTAGCCCTATCCGTCGCTTCTATGGGTAATTTACCAGTCAATAATTCATACATTGATGCACATAAGGCATAAAGGTCTGTACTAGGAAAACGCTTACTTTTTTGAATATATTGTTCATAAGGTGCATATCCGGGGGTTAATATTCGGGTCATATCCCCAGTTTGACCGGCAATAAATTCTCTAGCTGCACCAAAATCAATTAATACGGCTTTATCGGAGGGAACAATAATAATATTTTCGGGTTTGATGTCTCGATGCAGTAAATTATGACTATGAATAACTTTTAAAGCCCCAGCAATTTGCACAAAATAATTTTTAATTTGATTTTCCGCCAGTATCCCTGTTTCTAGTAAGATTTTATCTAATGATTTACCAACAAGTAATTCCATTATCATGTATGCGGTATCATTTTCTGTAAACCACTCATAAATTCTGACGATATGAGGATGAACACATTTTTGTAGATAATTAGCCTCTACTTGAAATTGTTGTAGTTGTTGTTGACGCTGTACGGGAGTAATAGACATAGGCCACAAAACCGTATTACCCTGTCTAGCAGCATTTTCTGGCCATAGTTCTTTAATAGCGACTTTGGTAGAGTTGGAGATATAAGTAGCTGTGTATGTAATACCAAACCCACCTTGTCCTAATATGTTATCTATTCTATATCTGCCATTTCCTAATAATGTTCCCGGTGATAAATGCAGATTTGATGTAGTCGCAGAAGGAGTTAAAGGTGTACCGCAAGCGATACAGCTACTTTCATGATCATCGTTGTCAGTCAGACAGGTTGGACATTGAATAGACATAATCGGTAAATAATCGGTAATGGGTAATAGTCAGTAATCTAGGTATTAACTAAAAATTGTAATGCTAACAGGGTAGCATTATCAGATGCACCACGTTCTAAAACTTTATTGATAGTCAAATTAACTGATGTTTGTAAGTTTTGATCAATGGTAAAAATTTCCTCTAGTTCATTTTTAGAAACAAGATCCCAAACACCATCAGAACATAATAAAAGAATATCTTGATGTGCTAATTGCATAGATAATTCTGGAGTAGTTTGTTTGAGATTTTGGACGTAACCATCACTTAATCTGCGTTTTGTACCGATGGATTTGATCAGCACATTTCTATCGGGATGTTCTAAACTTTGGCTTGGTGTAATTTGTCCACTAGCCACTAACATAGCCACAAGCGAATGATCTTCGCTGAGTTGTTTTATTTCTCCTTGACGTAGTAAATAAATGCGACTATCACCAACATGACTAATTATTAATTGTTGGGATCTGGCAAAAATAACGCTTAGGGTTGTTCCCCCTTCCTTAACTTGATTAGATACTGTTTCGTTAGCTTGAGTAAATAAGTTTGTTAACCATTCCTGGTATTGTTCTATAGTTGGATATTCGGGAAAAATTGCCGTCTCTAAAACTGTTTTTATTGCCAATTTACTAGCTAGTTCTCCTTGGGACATTCCCCCCATACCATCAGCTATAGCGGCTAAAATTATAGTTTCTGTATCACTGATTTTTTGGTATTTAATCCCATAGTTGTCTTCATTTTTTAACCTATTTATTGATAAGCCAACGGTAGAACTGCTGGCTATTTCCCAGTTAATCTTTGGTGTGCTGATTTCTTGACGGGTGTTAACTAATATTTGTAGGAGTTGTTCTAATGTAAATCTTTCTTGTGGTAAGGTAGATAGGCAAATTTTGAGAATTTGATGGATAATAGGAATAGGAGTAATTTCTATTTCTTCCCTTTGGTCTATTGGTAATGTTTGTTTGTGAATTATCTGATATAATAACGCTGCAACTGTATAACTACTCATTGTTTCTTGAATAGGACTTTTACAGTATGCTAATTCAGGATCACAATAATTTCCCACTAATCCAGAAGTGAGAATTTCATTCACAGGATAGGCATTGGTGAGGTCAAAAAATTCTATGGGTGTTCCTATTTTAATAAATTGCGGTAAGATGTTAATAACACACCATTCTCTTTGAAATATATAGCGGAATAATTGACAAATTTGCCCGGTAATTAATAATGATTCTTCTAAAGTCTGTTCAGTTTTTAACCAAGTTTCTAAGGTTTGATTTTCCCTGGGAAGATAAGTAAGAATTAGCAGTTTTTGATTTGATATATTGGTGCTAATTGCTGTTTCTGGATAATATTCCTCTGCTAAATATTCCTCTGCTAAATATTCTGAAGTTGTATCTATTTCTGCAATAGGAGAAATGGTAGTTTCAATTTCTGGTGTATTTTGTGGTTTAATATCAAATTTAATATCAATAGTTATATTGTCTTCGCTGTGTGCCAGTAGTTCGGTAATTAGTTTGTAATCACCTAGTTTTTTTCTCAGTTCCAGTTCTCGGTTGAGTGCGCTGTCAATTGCACCTATTCTTAGTAAACCGGGTTTTTCTGATGCGATATTAACCTGAAAATAATCAATATTAGGTGTGAGTTGTCCTAAATAGGAAATAATTTCTATTTGCAGGTTTTGCAGTTGAAAACAGATGTTTTCTTTAATTATTAATGGGTTTTGATTTGTGGGTTCATTCATGGATTTATAAGAATTATAGTAGTGAATTGCGGGCAAGACTTGTACTGAGCTTGCCGAAGTATTTGTACTGAGCTTGCCGAAGTATTTGTACTGAGCTTGCCGAAGTATGCCCACTCCACCAGAGAATCTTTTTGATTTTTTTAGCCGGCTTCAAAGAGAAATCTAACTTTACCAAAGGCTATTTCATCACCTGAGTTTAAGGGTGTCGGTATGGTAATTCTAGCACTAAAGCGAGTTTGTCCTAGTGCTTTGATAAATACTCCGTTGGTAGAACCTAAGTCTTTGATTTTCCATGTTCCTAATTCTTGATAAATTTCCGCATGATTGCGAGAAACTGTTTCTCCACCAAAAAATTGTTCTAAATCAATTTCTACTGGTCCTGTGTCTGGATCAAATATGCCCACAATGGCGTTATTATCTATGATAAATTCTGATATGGGGGTGGGGGCGTTTGTTTGTTTAGATGTTAGTTTGGCTTTGGTAAATGTATTGGTAATTGGGGGATAGTTGGGTTGTGGTGTGGTTGGTTGAATGACTGTAGGGGCTAAAGTTGGTTCTATTTTTGGTTGTGGTGTGATTGTGGTTTGTGCTATGGTTTGTAGTTCTGAACCGCAAGCATTACAAAATCCTGAGTTGTCTAAATTTTGATCATAGCCGCAAACTGTACAAGTAATCATTGTGTTTTTCTCCTCTTTTTTAATTATTAATCTTTTTTCGCACCCAGACAATTACAATTATTAGATCAGCTGTTACGCACCTAAATTGTATAATCCTAAAATGGTTAAATCTTGCGGGGTGGGCATACTTCGGCAAGCTCAGTACAAGTCTTGCCCGCCAGACTTATCCTAAAATGGTTAAATCTTGTGGGGTGGGCATCTTGCCCGCCAGACTTATACAAATTAAATACACAACAGCTGATTAGATATTTGAATCAGTCTTACTCTTAACTTAGGCTGTATTTACGTTCCTGTGAGTTTTCTCATTTCTGCTTCTGAAAGCATTTCGTTAATATCATCCCCCATTTTTACGGTTTTACCTTTTGCACCCATTTTCACGGTTTTCCGAGTTCCATCAGAGATTTTTCGGGTTTTTCGCAGTTCTTCCTGGGCGTTGTTTAAGGATTCGGTCATGTCTTTATTGCCGATTTTTACAGTCATGCGGCGGGCTGTTTCTAATATTTGTTCGGCTTTTTGTGGATCTTGTTCCGCTATTTTTGTGGCTTGGTCAACGAGGTTGGCTATGTTGCATTGTTGTACATAATCCATGACTTCTTGATTGACTTGGGCTGCATTTTGTTGTCCAGGAATGAATTGGATAATTAGGTTCTCTGGTGGTAGTTCACCACGGATTTTTTGTCCAGGTATATCATAAGTCATTCCCACCTGGGCGATACGCACACGACCAGCGAGGCGATTATTAATGGTAAATTCCAGGATAAATATGGTTTCATCATTAGCGATCGCATTTCCTATAGGATGAGGATCTTGATTAATAGGAAACTCGGCTTGGGTCGGGTAAGCCCGAACTATGCGGGTCAATTCCACACCTTTCACCGTCTTTACTGTTAGGGCTAAGTTGGTGATAACCTCTTGTTGGGCTTGGCTATATTCGTCTATAATTTTATCGGGTAAGTCGAGGATAGAAATTTGTGTACCTATGGCTTTTCCCGGAACTATATAAAGTAATTTTCCCCCCGTAGTATCGCTAAGATGGGTAAGTAAGTCTTCATTAAATTCTCCCACTCCCAATGCGGTAATGGGGATATTATTAGTGGCGAAATTACTAGAAATTGACCGACATTGATCCTCATCAAATGTTTGTCCGTCCGTAAATAACAAAGTCCGTCTGACTGTCATTTGTTGTTCACTTAAAATATCATAAGCAGTACGTAATCCTAATCCCATGCGTGTACCACCAGAAAATTCCCGAAGTTTCTCAATGGCCGTTTCTATGTGGTTGATTTCCGTCGCACTGGTTAAACCAATAATTTGGGAAGCATGATCATCAAATTGGACTATAGCAATGCGATCGCTAGTTGTCAATTTTCCTGAACGCACTAATGCTAATAAGGATTCAATGACTAGATCTATTTTCGATTTTCCACCTATAACCTTTTCATATTTTTTACCATCCTGTTCATAAATAATACCCGTTGGTTTTGACTCTCCTAATATTATCTCATACATTGACCCACTAGTATCAATGACAAAAGTAAAGGTTGTGGAGGGACGACTTCTAGCTATCTCTTTGGTGGGACGTAATTTCAACATCACAAATAATTTTTGTGCTGCTGTATCTGCTGGCATAAATTCCCGGTGGGGAGTAATATTAATGTTAATATTATTCTGCATTTTTCTTTCCTAATTGAATAATTAATTGAGTAATTGAATAACTAAATAAAATTTAAAGGGGGAAGCATCCCAAATTCAGGTTCTATATCCGATAAATACGGGTCAATTATTTTTGGGATTTCTTGATTTCCCATTTCCTGGAGTTGGTCAATATTTTCCTCTATTAATAACCGCAAGTTGAGAGTCAGAGAACTAAATCTATATCCTTCTCTAATATCCTTGATCCAAGTTTGAATAATGTTGTTGAGTTGATGATCTTTTATGGCTGACAGGCTGAGTTTTTGCAAGGTTGCGCGGATATCTTCTTTGATAGCGGGGGTAAAAATCTGTTCTGGCATATCTTCTTGAATTGGGTTTAGATCTAAAGTGTAACTGTATCGTTCTGGTGAATCCTTAGGTTGCAGATGAAATGTATATTTAACCATTTATGGCTCTACCGTTCCTTTGATG
>NZ_KE384610.1:61455-63110 GCF_000426905.1 Dolichospermum circinale AWQC131C | reverse complement strand
TTGTGCTGAATGAATTGGGTTTAATGGCGTGAAGTTGGTATCTAAAACAAATACTTTGGACATATTGTCCCTCCTTGCGGGTAATGTTAGCCTAGACAAAGATTTAAAGGCTTTTTACGCTAACAGCACTGGATTAACCCAATAGGCCTGTTTAACTGTTAACCTCAGATCTACAAACTGGCTGCGTATTTGTAGGTGAGATGACCTGAAAATCGTAGTGATTTAACACTTAGTCGGGTAAACTCTGGGCTTTAAAAGCCCCCACTTACCCGAAGGGAAGTGGTGGGTAATTTACGGTGTATTATTTTTCTCAATCTCATGGGTTTCCAGGGTGGGATTATCCTGTGCTAATTTCATCACACCAACCAGCATCAAAGCCTGAATAGAAAAACCAATAACTATCGCTGTTAATATCACTGCTTGGGGAACAGGATCGGCATAATTAATATTTTTTACACTGGAAATAATCGGGGTAAATAAGCCTTCTCGTGATGCAATTAGTACATAAAAGGCAATCACACCTGTACTCATCACATCCATGGAGACAATTTTCATCACCAGGTTTTTTTTGAGGATAATCCCGAAAAAACCGCACAATATTGTTATTAGTACACAGGCTTCTAACACGGTAATTAATTATTTTATTTTATGCTCAAGTGATAATTTAATATAAGCACAGATTTTTGGTACTAACTTAATATCAAGTGCTAAAATATTTTGATGATTATTATAGTGATATCTAATGATTTAGTATTAAGGAACTTATGTATCATATCTTGGCTTGCAATCTTTTTTTCCTAACCTCCAAAAGGAGGTTTTCAAAATCTCTGATGGTGTATTAATGGTGTATTAAATGTTTTATATTCATTTAAGGTAACAGGTGACAGGTAACAGCTAAGAGTTTTACCACTCATTACCCATTACCCATTACCTATTACCCATTACCCATTACCCATTACCTATTACCCATTACCTAATTACTCATTTAACCACAGTTTTGAATGGGGTTGCCAAGCAACTAATTCCTCATCCTTAAACCATAAAGCGATTTCTGTTTGGGCTGTTTCTTGAGCGTCAGAACCGTGAATCAGGTTACGACCTACATTAACGCCAAAATCGCCACGAATTGTACCTGGTTCTGCGTTTAAGGGGTTGGTTGCACCAATCATCTTTCTCGCTGATGCAACAACGCCCTCACCTTCCCAAACCATTGCCACAACTGGACTAGAAATGATAAATTCCACTAAACCAGGAAAAAAAGGTCTTTCACGGTGAACAGCGTAGTGTTGTTCCGCTAATTCTCTACTGACTTTCATAAACTTCAACCCGACTAAAGTAAAGCCTTTAGTTTCAAAACGGCGGATAATTTCACCCACCAAACCACGCTGTACACCGTCCGGCTTAATTGCTAAAAATGTGCGTTCCAAGTCTGTCTCCAAAAACATAATCAAATTTTGATGGGTTAATTGTCAGTTGTCTTGAGGTCTTTTGTCTAGTAGTCTGAGCAATTTTCCCTGATCATGGTGGATAACCGGATTGAATTACCATTTTTTTCCTGATTACATACAGCAATAGGTAATTAACCGCAGATAAACGCAGATTCTTGTAACTAACGATTCTTAGCACAGGGGAATATTGGCTGATCATCCTAATTC
>NZ_KE384610.1:40045-61438 GCF_000426905.1 Dolichospermum circinale AWQC131C | reverse complement strand
CACTCCAGGCACAGAGGTCACGGAGAAATGAGGATTTGAGAGATATTTTGCGTAAGTCCTGTTCTTAATCAGAAATTATTTCTAGTCTTATATCCTTTACCAGACTATTTTGTTAAATTGTTAATTCGTGGGCAACACACAGAGGTCAGGAAAAAATGGGTGTCGAGTCAACTGCTGATGAGATTGTAAAAATGCCGCCTAATGGGCATAAAGCTGAATTGAAAAGCCAAAGAGAGAAGAAACTGTTAGTACCTACTAGCATAAGCACGGGAAATTTATCTATTCCTTGGAAAATTGAGAATAGTGAAGACCTTTATCGGATTGAAGGTTGGGGTCGGCCTTATTTCTCGATTAATGCTGCTGGTCATGTGACTGTTTCTCCCAAGGGTGAACGTGGTGGGTCTTTGGACTTGTTTGAGTTGGTTAATGCTCTACAACAGCGTAATTTAGGTCTTCCTATGTTAATCCGCTTTTCCGATATTTTGGAAGACCGCATTGAGCGCTTAAATGCTTGTTTTGCTAAGGCCATCGCCCGCTATAATTACCCTGGTGTCTATCGTGGGGTTTTTCCTGTTAAGTGCAATCAACAACGTCACCTGATTGAAGATTTAGTTCGTTTTGGTAAACCCCATCAATTTGGTTTGGAAGCAGGTTCTAAGCCAGAATTAATGATCGCTTTGGCTTTACTGGATACCCCTGGAGCATTGTTAATTTGCAATGGCTACAAAGACCAGGAATACATCGAAACCGCTATGTTAGCCCAAAGACTAGGACAAACACCAATTATCGTCCTAGAGCAAATTGAAGAGGTGGATTTAGCCATTGCTGCTAGTCGTCAATTAGGAATTAAGCCAATTTTGGGAGTTAGAGCGAAATTAAGCACCCAAGGCATGGGTCGCTGGGGAACTTCTACGGGCGATCGCGCTAAATTTGGTTTAACAATTCCCGAAATTATGGAAGCTGTGGAAAAATTAGGTGCAGCTGACTTACTCGGTTCTCTACAACTGTTACATTTTCACATCGGTTCGCAAATCTCCGCTATCAATGTTATTAAGGATGCCATTCAAGAAGCTAGTCGTATTTACGTAGAATTGGCGATGCTAGGGGCAGATATGAAATACTTGGATGTTGGTGGTGGTTTGGGTGTAGATTATGACGGCTCGCAAACGAATTTCTACACCTCAAAAAACTACAATATGCAAAACTATGCTAACGACATTGTAGCCGAGTTAAAAGATACCTGTGATGAAAGGCAAATTACCGTACCTACTCTTGTGAGTGAAAGTGGTCGGGCGATTTCTTCTCACCAATCAGTGTTAATTTTTGACGTTCTTAGTACCAGTGATGTCCCCCTTAATCCCCCTGATCCTCCCCAAGACGGAGAATCTCCAATTATTAAATACCTGTGGGAAACTTACCAATCTATCAATAAGGAAAATTACCAAGAATTTTATCACGACGCTGCTCAATTCAAAGAAGAAGCTATCAGTCGCTTTAATTTAGGAATTTTGCGCTTGAATGAACGCGCTAAGGCCGAACGTCTTTACTGGGCTTGTTGTCAAAAAGTTTTAACTATCATCCGTCAGGAAGAATACGTACCTGATGAATTGGAAGACCTAGAAAAAATCATGGCTTCCATTTACTATATCAATCTGTCTGTGTTTCAATCAGCACCAGATTGTTGGGCTATAGATCAACTATTTCCCATTATGCCCATACATCGTCTGGATGAAGAACCAACCCGCAGAGGCATTTTAGCAGACCTCACCTGTGATAGTGATGGGAAAATAGACCGCTTTATAGATTTGCGAGATGTGAAATCAGTGTTAGAATTACACAAATTTCATCCAGGAAAACCCTATTATTTGGGAATGTTCCTGAATGGAGCATACCAGGAAATTATGGGGAATTTACATAATCTGTTTGGTGACACTAACGCCGTTCATATCAATTTAACTCCCAAGGGCTACCAAATTGAACACGTTGTTAAAGGTGATACCATGAGTGAAGTCGTTAGTTACGTTGAATACGATGCTGAAGACATGGTAGAAAATATTCGCCAGCGTTGTGAGCGGGCTTTAGAAGAACAGCACATCACCTTAGCGGAATCCCAGCGACTTCTACAAACTTACGAGCAAAGTTTACAACGGTATACTTACTTAAATAGTTAATAGCCAGTAGTCAGTGGTCATTAGTTAGTAGTCAGTGGTCAGTGGTCAGTGGTTATTAGTTAGTAGTAAATTACAGCGGACAACGAACAACGAACAACGGACAATGAACAACGGACAATGAACAACTGACAACTGACAACTGACAACTGACAACTGACAACTGACAACTGACAACTGACCACTGACAACTGACCACTGACAACTGACAATTGACAACTGACAACTGACAATTGACAACTGACAATTGACAACTGACAACTGACAACTGACAACTAACAATTGACAACTAACAACTGACAACTGACTAAATTGAACCTGTTCCCAATAATTCAGCAATGGCTTTATGTTCTAAAGGCGTTTCTATGGGACGAGTTTGACGCGCATCTGTAATCAGCCAATCTAAAGCCGCAGCTTGGACATCAATGGATGCTCCCGTTTTGTCTACACAGTAACGCCCAAACACCAGTTTATCAACTAGGCGGACTCCGGGGGCTAAACGGGACCATTCAAAAATCACGCTGTTATCTACAGTAGCCCCACTACAAATCCAGCAATTTGGACCAATCATGGCCGGTCCGATAATTTTTGCTCCATCTTCAATTTTGGTCATTCCACCAATATAAACAGGTCCGGTAATATCAACTTTATCCCAATTTACAGATACATTTAACCCAGTAAAAATACCAGGAGCGACTTTATGTCCGGGGATTTGTACATTTTTGATTTCCCCTGATAAAACACCGCGAATTGCTCGCCAATAATCTGGAACTTTACCAATATCTACCCATTCAAAATCCATGGGAATAGCGTAAAAAGGGGCATTATCGGCCACAAGTTGGGGAAATAATTGGCCACCAATGTCATATTCTACTCCAGAGGGTATATACTTAAATACTTCTGGCTCGAAAATATAAATACCTGTATTGATATTAGTGCTAAGGGCTTCTTCTATTGGGGGTTTTTCTTGGAAGGCTTGAATGCGATTATCGTCGTCAGTAACCACTACACCGTAACTAGAAACTTCTTCCTTGGGAACTGATTTAGTGATAATAGTAGCGATCGCACCTTTGGATTTATGCCATTTTACCGCCGCAGTTAAGTCTAAATCAATTAAAGCATCACCACACAATACTACAAAGGTATCATCAAAAAACGGTGAGAAGTCTTGAATCCGCCGCATACCTCCAGCCGAACCAATGGCTTCCCCGACGAGTTTACCGTCATCATCAATTTTACCTTCAAAAGAATAGGCAATCTGCACTCCAAACCGCTGACCATCACGGAAATAACTTTCTATTTCCTCCGCTAAATGGCTGACATTGACCATAATTTGATCAAATCCGTGTTGGCGCAATAATTCCAGTAAAAATTCCATGACTGGCTTTTGCAGTATAGGAATCATGGGCTTGGGAATTGTATAAGTAATGGGACGGATACGAGTACCTTTTCCTGCTGCAAGAATCATTGCTTTCATAAAATCTTATTCCTTAGTAATTGGTCAGTTGTCAGTTGTGATTAGGAGATAGAAATTTATTCTCCCCCTGCTACTTGCCTTTAAGTAGGTAAACGAACTAAAATTTCCTGGTAAAATTCTTTTTGGAATAACTCCACCTTAGATTGAGCCGAGAGCAGTAGTAATGCCCAAAAAACGCTAATTACGCTATCGTTTTCTAATTCACGATAGTGGCCATTTTTTTCTGGTTGCTTTGTCTGTATCCATAAATCTATCAGTTCTTCTAGATTCCAACATTGTTCCTCCAAATTTCGCTCTTTAGCAGCACTATGTAACACCTGTTCTAGTTCTAACGCGACTTCCGTTAAATTTTCTTGGTGGGCTAACTCTAGGGCTTCCCCCATGGTTTGCACCCTAGACTGGCGCTTAGTTCGCTGAGGTTTATCAGACTTTTCTACCAGTTTTAACTGGCTGGCCATGATTTGCAACTGGTCTATTAACTCTTGCAATGTCACTCGACGTTTCCGAGGTGGCATAGCTGCTGGACGACGACGCAGGTGTTGTTCTAATTGTAAGGGACGGGCTGGAGATAACAATCCATTTTCAATTTCTAATATTGTATCATCTATAACTTCTTCTGGCGTATTATATACCGTTGACAATTGCATTAATGTATTTGCCTTAAATAATACAAGCTTTGATGCTGATAAAAAAGCTTGTCCAGATTGAGATAAATCACTTTCATAGCCTCTGGTAGTTGCTTCTGGGGACATTAGTTTCAAATAATGATCAATCACCTCAATAACTCGCACGTCCCAAGGGTCAATTTCCCCTTTTTCGGCTTGGGAAATCAGATGTGTAATTGTTTCTAATAATTCAACTGCATCCATCAATTCAAAATTTAATATACCAGAAATCAGAGGTCACGAGAAAGATTTGCACCGATAACTGACAACTGACAACTGACAACGGACAACTGACAACTGACAACGGACAACTGACAACTGACCACTGACAACGGACAACTGACAACTGACCACTGACAACTGACTACTGACAACTGACCACTGACAACTGACCACTGACAACTGACCACTGACCACTGACCACTGACAACTGACCACTGACAACTGACCACTGACAACTGACCACTGACCACTGACAACTGACCACTGACCACTGACCACTGACCACTGACTAATTTATTCATCTTCCCCAAATTCTGAGCCGTAATTAGCCCGAAAATTTGCCACAAAATCACTATGCTGACTGTTTTTGATCACATCGAAAGTACCTTTGATAGTTCCAGCAATTGGTACAGCCACCAGTGTTCCCAGCAAACCCGCAATTTCAAATCCCATTAAAATGGCGATAAAAATCCACAGGGGGTTGAGTCCGATAAAATTACCCATGAGTTTGGGAGCTAATAGATTATCCTTAATTTGTTGCATGATAACTGCCATTGTAGCGACTGGAAATGCTAACCACCAATTTTGAATTAAAACTAACATTGTGACTAAACCAATGCCCAAGGTCGCGCCAACAACGGGAATAATTCCAGAAATACCGATAATAATAGCAAATAACAGGGCAAATGGTACTCTCAAAAATAAGAAAATCGGCGTGAGGGCTATGATCATAAATAGTCCTAGTAATAATTGACTCAGAAAAAAGTTCTGGAAATTTAATTGTAATGACTTGCTAAAGGGGATACCAATATTTGATGGTAGAAGATTGATTAGTCCAGCCCAGACGCGATCGCCATATATTAACATATAAAAGGCGAGAACAATAACTAATATGACATTGAGTATTACTGATAATAGCGTTCCCGCAAATCCTACAGCCCCTGAAGCTATTTGCTGGACTAGGTTCTGTATATTGGCATTGATTTGATTTGTCACCAATTTTAAATCTATAGATAACCGCCTTTGCTTCGCTAACATCTCTAAATGATCAAAATTGGCTTGACTCGTCGCTAACCAGTCTGGAATCTTATTCAAAAGTTGAATGGTTTGATCAATCAACATTGGTATAAGAGTAACACAGGAAACTATAAATATAGTTAAGGTAAGTAGTAAGACAATGATTACTGCTTGAGTGCGTTTAATTCTAATATTTTCAAATAACTTGACTGGATAATTCAGTAAAAAAGCCAGAATGGCAGAAATACTCAGGATAGTCAGGGGATTTTGAAAAAAATGAAATAATACAGACATCAACCAGATATTGAGAGCAATAATTGGTCCACTGAGTCCATAAATTAACAAAGTTTGCAGAGGGGCAAAACGGCGCATCTGATTTAATGTATAAATAGGGGGCTTCAGGGGCTTGCAGGGCAGGGTGGCGTAATTCCTATTCCCTATTGTCCAAAAAACGTACTAATTTTGATCATAGAATGTTTTCCCCAATACTAATATACGCTGAATCTAAATCGTGAGAAAATAAAAATGATAGATAAGAGCATTGCTGATCTTCGTAAAGACTACACCCTAAAAGATTTAAATGAAAAAGAAATTGATCCAGATCCATTTATACAATTTAAAATCTGGTTTAACCAGTCCGTAGCAGCCCAACTACCTGAACCTAATGCTATGACTTTGGCTACCTGTACACCTGATGGTAAGCCTTCGGCAAGAATGGTACTACTCAAGGATATTGACGAACGAGGTTTTGTATTATTCACTAATTATAAGAGTCAAAAAGGACAAGAAATATCAGTAAATCCCCAGGCTGCTTTGGTTTTTTGGTGGGCTGAACTAGAACGTCAAGTCAGAATTGTGGGGACCGTCGAGAAAATTTCCTCAGCACAGTCTGATAGCTATTTTGAAGTGCGTCCACCCTTTAGTCGTTTGGGTGCTTGGGCTTCTAATCAAAGTCAAGTTATTGCCAATAGAGATGTATTAGAAGCACAATTAATAGAATTTCAGCGTCAATATGAAAATCAAGAAGTACCTCGACCTCCTCATTGGGGGGGGTTTCGAGTTATTCCCCAGGAAATTGAGTTTTGGCAAGGAAGATCCAGCCGCTTACATGATCGGTTGCGATATACTCTCGTAGATAATGGAAATTGGAAAATCGAGCGGTTATCACCTTAATTTTAGATTCCCGACTTCTCCAAGCAGTCGGGAATCTTTTTGTGTAGCCTCATAACGCCAGCTATCAAAAATGATTTAATTTTTCTATAAAAAGATACTGATCTAAGAAAAAAACGATGATTATTGATTAATAATTCCTAAGAAGTTACCTGGTAAAGTTATGTTAGATATTTGTTTCTTAAAGTACAGACAAAAGAAAATGTCATTAGGTATTATAAACAGAACTTATCAAAGAGACTAAAATTTATGAATATAGTAGTGATCAGAGTAATTAAAACAGCGGAAAATTTTTAAATACTGATCAGACAAAGGTTTTAAAAGTTGACTACTGATTGCTATATTATTTGTGTTTTTTTGTAAAATTTCAATAGTTTTTAATACAATCTCTTCAATTTATGAGAATTATACATATATTGAATCATATCCAAGAAATCGGTAATGGTATTGTGAATGTAGCTGTTGATCTGGCTTGTTTACAATCCCAAGCTGGTGATCATGTAGCGGTAATTTCAGCAGGAGGAGAATACGAAAAATTATTAAATAAATTTGGGGTTAAACACTATACAATAAACCAAAATCGCCAACCAATAAATATGATCAAAGCGGCGCTAGGTTATCGGAAAATTGTGGGAGAATTTCAGCCAAATATAGTTCATGCTCACATGATGACTGGTGTGGTTTTAGCAAGTGCATTGAGGTGGGGAAATGGATATAATTTAGTGGCTACAGTTCATAATGAATTTCAACGTAGTAGTGTATTAATGGGTTTAGCTGACCGAGTAATTGCTGTTAGTAAAGCCGTTAAAAATTCAATGATAAAACGGGGAATTTCTGAAGCGAAATTACGAGTAATTTGTAATGGAACTTTGGGTAGTCCTCGGACTAGGAAAATCTCCGATTATCAACCTTTAAATTTACACCGTCCCGCGATTGTTACTGTAGCGGGAATGTACAAACGTAAGGGAATTACTGAGTTAATTACAGCTTTTGAGGAAGTTGCTCAAAATTTTCCCACAGTCAATTTATATCTAGTGGGAAATGGACCAGATAAACAAATATTTGAAGCTCAAGCTCAAGCAACGAAAATTAGTGATCAAATTCATTTTGTTGGATTTTGTCCCGAACCACAACGTTATTTACTAGCCTGTGATATTTTTGTCTTAGCTTCCCACCGTGATCCTTGTCCCTTGGTGCTTTCAGAAGCGAGGGAAGCTGGGTTAGCTATTGTAGCTACTGAGGTAGACGGGATTCCAGAGGCGTTAGATAATGGGAAAGCGGGAATGTTAGTTCCGGCTGAGAATAGCCATAAATTGGCTGAAGCATTAATAAGACTATTGAGTAATAAAGATATGCTTCAAGAATGGAAAAATCGGGCGCAAGAAAACTTAGAATGGTTAAATGTTGCTCGTGTACATCAAGAAACATTAGCTGTGTATCATGAGTTCGCTTTTCAGGAAACTTTTTCAACCTATACACAACCTGATTAATAACGGTAACAGCAGGGAAGAATAAACAGGGTAAGTCTGAAAATAGACCATAAGATGTTGATATCGCCAATTTTTATCTACCCAATGGAGGAATCAAGATACATCTAATAAATACTAAATAATTAAATATTCCGATCACCTGACAAACTTTAACAGCACATTCCTTTGTTTGCATTATACAAGCAAGGGATTTTTTTTATAAATTTTGAAATGATACTAATTTGATAGAATAATCAGCAATTTATATATCTAAAGGGGGACTGGATTAAACCACTTTAAAGATTATATATTAAATAGCCCGATTACCCTACCGGACTTTAGCTCCAAGTCCTCTTTTGTCATTACCCGACAAGAGAGGTTTTATTTACTTTTGAATATTGATCATCTAGATGATCACAAAAAAAGTAAGAAAAAATTAGGTTTTCTAGTGTCATTTTATTAATCGTTAGTCATTAGTCATTTTTAAAACTTATATATTGTTATATATTGAGAAAAATTGTTTACTTATGAGAAATATCCCGCCCATAATGATGAATATTAGTGTTATTTTTCCTCCCGGAACTAGGGTTTGATGGTTACTATGGAAAAATTCTGGTTTTTGACTTTGTTTCCAACTCATTAATGCTGGCATAATTCCTGCTAAAATAGAAGTACTAAACGTACCTGTGTATTCTAAAGCTTGGAAAAATATGGTGGGATTAAATGTTCCTAAACTTAAAGGTGGAAGTAATACCAAGGAATAAAGAGGTAAACGAGAAATTTCGCTTTTAGTGATTAAAGAAATATCTTTAAAAAAATCTGTTAACCCGTAGGTAATACCAATAAATGATGTGACAATGGCAAATTCTGAAAAAATTGATAGCAACATTGCAAACCATTCTCCAGAAGCACCATTGCGGAGAATTTTTAATGGGTCAAATATCCTCTCATGTCCTGGACTAAGTTGTATAATATCTGGAGTCACGCAACCTAAAATAACTGCATTCCAAGCTAAAAACATCAAGAGTGGAATCACAGAACCAAGAATAATAGATTGACGAATTTTAGGAATATCTCCTTCTAATTGAGTTACCACCAGCGGGATAACAGAATGGTAGAACATGGCCACATATATAACAGCAAGAGAACCACCAATAGCAGTCCAATTTTGCACTAAGAATTGAGAGCTTTGGATTTGGCTTCCTCCTAATAATAATAAACCCACAAAGGCTATGAGTAAAATAATTGTAAATATCTCATTTAATTTTTCAATCAAGTTATTTTTTCCCCAATAAATCATACTACCAAATATCAGGAAAAAACTCACTGTTCCTGCCCAATGAGGTAAAATATTTTCTAACTTCCAAACTTGGTTAACTGTGGTTGTTAAAACTTCTCCACCTTTAGTCATATATGCCACTAACAAAGCATAGTGATTAAATAAATATGCGATTCCAGCAATTCTCGCTCCGACTTTACCAAGAATCTTTTCTACTATTGCTAATAAACCTAAATGGGGAATACCCTCAACTCGCATGATATTTAAAGTCACTTCTGCAATTATTAAACCAGATATTAAAGTATAAAGCCATACAGAAATAATGGCAATTGTAGATGGTATAATACCAGATGGTAAGGTTACTGCTGGTAGTCCAATAATTCCAGCCCCAACAGTAGTTCCCACAATTAAAGTTGTATTTCCTAGTACACTACCTGGTTGATGTTGAAATTTATTACCATCAAATTCTAGATGAGAAAATAATCTTGTTACTGCTTTTTGATCTTGTTTTCCTTGTCCAATCATAAACTCAAAACTAATTGTTGCTATAGATACCGTACTTATGAGATCCACCACGCATCTTATAAGTAATTAAATGAGCTTCTTGATAAAGTTATACATTAACTACACCCTACTTTTGCGTAACATACTTATATTTAATCTTGCCAATGATGCAAAATTTTTTGTTACAACCATTATTTGTAATATATTATATTTACAAAATGATAGTTGTGTCAACTATATATTTAGTATCTTTAGCAAGATGATCTTCTATCTGCGCCAATATTAGGCTAGTTTTAGTGGGTATTTTCTACCTTATCTTTGGTAGAAAAGATTAAATAGTCATTTCATGGCTAGTAAAATTAAAAACAATAAGCCATATTTCTGTCTATTTCTAGAAGAAGTAGGATGATAAATTTGTTGATTTTTGTAAATAAATTTATTGACAGTTTTGCATATAATCAAAATATATCTGCTAAAAGGATTAAAACTGGATTTTTATTTCCTGTTCCCATTACTGAAGATAAACAACCAATGAGAATTTGCGGGTTCGTCTGTTCTACTCATAAAAACGACTACTCCCTATTAACTACTCTGGAGAAGAGATGTATTTAGCACATTCATTTATGAGTGATGAAAAACGACAAAAACATCAACAACCTTTGGTTTTAGCAGTAGAAGATAATGATGATAGTCTACTGCTAATGAGCTATACCCTAGAATTATTAGGTTGTCGATCTATTTGTCAAAAAGAAGGTTCAAGAACACTGTTTATGGCTAAGAAGTATCAGCCTGATTTAATTTTATTGGATATTTTCTTACCGGGTATGAGTGGTTTAGATGTTATTCAATATCTCAAGGGAGAATCATTAACTTGTCATATTCCTGTAGTTGCTGTAACGGTTTTGACTGGAACTGAAGATAAAAAAAGTATTTTCCAAGCTGGTTTTGATGATTACATTAGTAAACCCTATATGATTGAGGAATTAGAAATAATTATTCGACGGTTACTGGGTAGAAAATTTCAGCTATGTTCGGTTTCAAGAATATAGCGAGGGAATAGGGAATAGGGAATCAGGTTCAAAGTCCTTGTATTTTTTAATTAGTAGTAATCAAGTGATTTTGGGTAATCTGACTGTGAATGTGCTACCTTGACCAAGTTGTGAAGAGAGTTCTATTTTACCTCCATGGGCTTCGACAATACATTGTGAAAGATGCAGTCCTAAACCACTACCTGATCTTTTATTCCTTCCCTGGCGAAATCGCTCAAAAATTGTTCCTTGATCTTCGGCTGCAATACCATAACCTGTATCTTGAACTTCGATGATTATTTGACTGGGATGATTGCTTGGGGATAAGGCCTGAAAAATGCGGACTTCTATGCTACCTGTATCGGTGAATTTGATAGCATTAGCAATGAGATTATTGAATACTCGTCTTAATTCTAAGCGATCGCCGTTAACAATTCCTCCATTATTTCCTGTTTGGGTTAATTCGTGGGTATCTAATTTTAAAATTAGGTTTTTCTCAACTGCTAGGGGACTGAGTTCACCCACGACTTCAGTAGCTATTTCTGTTAAGTCGCATGATTCATAGTTTAAATTTTTCTTCCCAGCTTCAAAACGGTAAACTTCTAGGAGAGTATTCACCATTTCTAGGAGATTTTGATTGCTACGAATCATCATCTTAATCGCTTGTTTCATTTCTGGAGAAATTGTACAAAAGACTTCTTGCAAAAACAAATGCAGCATTCTATCAGCAGCTACCAAAGGAGTGCGTAAATCATGGGTAAGACGAGAAACAAAATCTTCTCGCTGTAGTGTCATTTTTCGCTGTTCGTCAATACTGTGTTTTAATCTTAGCAGCGATCGCACTCTTGCTAATAATTCTTCTGTGTCAAAGGGTTTGCGAATAAAATCGTCAGCACCCGCATCTAAACCTTCCACAACACTAGATTCGTCAAAAGCTGTTAATAGCAAAATCGGAATATAGTTTATTTCTGGATTATTACGGATTCTTCGCGTCACTTCATAGCCATTTATTCCCGGCATCATTACATCTAAAATAATTAGATCCGGTGGAAATTCTACGACGTTTTTTAAAGCGGCTTCACCATTAGCAACTGAATCAATATGATATCCTTCATCCTCTAAAATTGCTTCTACTAAAATCAGATTATCTTTAGTATCATCAACTGACAAAATTCGATCTTTTTTGAGAATAGTCATAATTAATCAACCTTTTAATCATCTACAATTTCAAATTGGGAGAATTTATTGATGATTTCCTATGGTAATATATGGAATGAAAATGATGCTGATGAGTACGAGAAACTACATTACCTAAATCGGCTATCAAATTTATTTTCCGTGGTAATTCTATTTTAAACATTGAACCGACTCCTAATTTACTTTCGATATATATTTTTCCTCCCATCATGCGTACTAATGAATCAACAATAGCTAAACCCAATCCTGCACCAGAATATTTACGGCTAATCCCTTGATCAACTTGATGAAATGCTGCAAAAATATTTTGAAAATCTTGAGTAGCAATACCAATTCCTGTATCTTCTACAGCAATTGTAACTCTATTTTGATGTATTTCTTTGATTTCTACGAAAATATTTCCAGATTCTGTAAACTTAATGGCATTAGAAAGCAAATTCATTAAAATTTGCCGTAATCTTACTGCATCATTAAATACTAATTTATTGTTTAGATCTCCTTTGACTAGCAAAGATAAATTCTTGGCTTCAGCTAAAGAACGGATTTCTTTCACTGTATTACTAACAACTTCTGATAAATCGAATATTTCTGGCTTGAGTTCTAATTTACCGGCTTCTATGTGGGAAAAGTCGAGGATTTCATTGAACAACATTAGTAATTTTTTACCATTATTGAGGATGCGTTCTACCATGTCCATTTGCTGATTTGTTAAATTCCCAAATTTAGGACGTAATAAAATTTGAGAAAATCCAATAATCGCATTCATTGGGGTTCGCAATTCATGGGATATCGTCGCTAAAAATAATGATTTTAACCTTGATATCTCCAAAAGTGCCAGTTTTTGTTGCTGAATTTGTTGCTGTTGTCTTGCCAATTCTTTACCCTGAATAGTTAGCTCTTCTCGACTTTCTTTAAGTTGTTGATTTGCTAACTCTAACTGCATTTGGGTGCGGTGGATACGAATTGCACTTCTCAAAATTTGGGCTATGGTTTGTGAAGATAATGTAGATTTGATCAAATACTCACTAGCACCTGCTTTGATACAATCTCCAGCCATTGCCTCATTTCCTGAATTTATCAAAATTACTAAAGGAACTTTGATGGCTGAAGAATTTATTTTGTGAATTAATGTTAAGCAATCTTGATTTCGTAAATGATAGTCGAGAAATATACAATCATAGTGATTATTAATCAGAGCCGAGAGCGCGTGATGGCTATCTTTGACTTCATCAAGTTCTATACTAATTCCTGTTTCCCTCAAAGCTAGATTTAATAGCACACGCTCTACTTCATTCTCTTCTACAACTAAAATTTTTAGCGTTTCTTCCATCGATTTTTATTTTCACTGTAGTAAAATCAAATACTTTATCTAGTTGAAAACATTGTAAATTAGCAATTAGTTAACTGTCTTCACCCATTAGTGAGAATTGTATGGAAACATTGTGTACCAAAAGCCTCCATAATATTACTTAAATAGGTAATATGTCTCAATAAAAATCACTCTGCTAAGTATATATTTTGATAGCACTTAGGTTAAAAGTCTTTGCAAATCTGAGTTTTATTTATCCTGGACGGAAACATATGACTCAGGCTAAGAAAAGCTATAACGCGCAGTTCTACCATATACACTGGATTACCCCCTACCGATTAAATGCTATATCTAGTCAATTGCAAATTTAGGAATCATGCTTAAACTGTAATTTTTCGGATTTGTCTCAATAATTTCATTTGTTTTGGGAAAAATATCTATATATCTTTAGCTAGATTTTGACGACGATTGAACTACAAATATTGGCAATTTATTACTCCTCTAGATAGATGTTAACTGGCAACGGGATCATCTACCTGGCGTGCCTGTGAATATAAGTTAGATGAATATTAAGTAAAAACTCATATTTACAATATTTTAAATAAACTCTGTGCATAGGCCAACTAGTATCATAACCTAGACGGATATATCTTTAGATAGATTTTTACACCTATATTGACTTATCTTAACTATAAGAATTGATCATTTATTATTTCTCCTGGTAGATGTTCATTGGTGACAGAATCATCTATCCTAAGTCTGGGTGACTGAAATAAGTTAAATGAAATTTTGATCTGAGAAATAGTTTTGATTAGTGTTTCTGTGCAAAAATAGTTACTTAGTAAAAAGGCTCAAAATCTCAGTAAACAAGCTTTTTACCTTCCACCTCCTGTCTCCTGGTGCTACAGGGAAGCAATCCGATTATCATGGGTGTAACAATGAATGAAATTAGTATTATATTGATTGAAGATCATGATTTAACCCGTATGGGACTGAGAACCGAATTGCAGTCACATAGCGGCTTTAAAGTGATTGGTGAGGCGGCCAATGCGACTGTTGGCTTAAAACTTTTAGAAACGATGAAACCAGATGTGGCTGTGATAGATATCGGTTTACCTGATATGGACGGAATTGAACTAACACGCAAATTTAGACGTTATCAGGCTGAAACAGGACAATCACAGACAAAAGTTCTGATCCTGACCATGGATAATACAGAAGATGCTGTCTTGGCGGCTTTCGCAGCAGGAGCAGATTCTTATTATATGAAGGAAACAAGTATTAATAAATTTACGGAAGCGGTACAAGTGACTTTTCGTGGTAACTCTTGGATTGACCCGGCGATCGCTAATCTGGTATTAAGAAAAGTACGCCAGGGTAACTCTGGTGATAATCAATCATCCGATAAGCCGAAAACTGTAAAAATCGAGGCTTTGGAAACAGAATATGAACAAGTTTTAGAAACCTACCCCCTCACCCAACGGGAACTGGAAATTTTAGAATTGATTGTGGGTGGTTGCAGTAATGGACAAATTGCAGAAAAATTATATATTACCGTAGGAACGGTAAAAACTCATGTTCGCAATATTTTAAACAAACTCTGTGCTGATGATCGTACTCAAGCAGCAGTTCGGGCTTTACGTTCTGGCTTGGTAGCTTAATCAGTTTACCAATCTTTCCTGTAAACATTCTGCAATCCTTTGTGCTGCACCGGCAAGTCCCATACGCTGTAACCCGTTTTTAGCAATGTCATGCAAAAGATCAGGATTTTTCAGTAGAGACTGCATGGCTGGTAACACCTGAGATGGTTGATTGACTAAGGTTAGGGATATTCCTAACAGCCGACTTTGGGCTTCTGCAAAAGCGGCGTTATATTGGGGACCACCACCAGGAATAGCAATGGCTGGTTTTCCTAAACCAATGAATTGTTCCGTTGCAGTCCCCGCCATAGCGATGGCCAAATCACCCCAATGTAAACACTCATTATAGGCTGCTTGTGTCAAAATTAGATAAGCATTTTTTTGGTTAAAAGTCAAGCTGTCTGGGTCAGGAATTTGTAAAGGAGATTGATCACAAAGTCGCCAACCTTGAATATGTAAACTTTGAGATAAAATACCACAATCTAAACCAGGAGCGATCGCCCCCAAAAAAATCATTGTTCCAGCACCAAAGAATAAAGAATCTGGTTGTTGTAAACTAGCAACCAAGGCAGATACAGAAACCATGATCATTTCCCAATTATTATAAGCTTCCGGGGCGCGAGAACCGGGCAGCAGAGTCACAATCAAAGGACGAATTTGTTCTTTGTGTTCAGCATTACCACGATCAAACCCTGGGCTGCTAAAATTGGTCTTTAACCCATCCATCATCGGATTTCCTGCATCTACAGCCGGAATTGACCACTTTTTTAAGATCTTCGTCGTCAGAGAATCTCTAGGAAAAACAGCCTGACAACGGCTACGACTCATTAACCACCTTTCCCAAGGATGGTAAATTGAACCAGAAAAATTTTCCCACTTTGCGGATTTTGATTTTCGTGGTAATAAACCCGCTTCATCACGCACATAATATTCTGATTTAGCCGTACCCACAAAAGCGTAATTAGCACCACTTGTAGCTGCGAATAACAGGGGGACAATATCCCCCACAGCTAGAATAGCCTTTTGATTCCCTAAGCTTGTTTGTAGCCTCACCCAACGGCGTACAGATTTGATTTGATTCCAGGTTAACTGAATCAAACCACCGCTGACATCACGCATTAGCTCTTTGCTATCCATATAAACAAAACCCCCAGAGGGCATATTCTGTACCTTACCGATTATGGGAACGTTTATTTTTTGATAAGCGCGTCCTTCACCCACTATTGGTAAAACAAAAATATCCGGTGGGGAAGATAATGTTTGTAAAGCCTGGATAATCCGTACAGCAATGATATCTTCTCCATGACCATTGCTTAAAACTAGTAATTGTAAACGAGAATTGGCCATTGACTTGAAAAACACCCTCTAATATTAATTTAGAATATGAATTAACCCTTAACACCACTAGCAGTATCCGTAGGGACAATGTATTTTTGTAAAAACAGAAATAATACTAACACTGGAGTAATTGAAATTACTGAACCAGCAGCCACCAAACGCCAGTCTAAAGAAAAAGTCCCCGCTAACTTAGCAACTCCCAGTGGTAAAGTGTATAAACTTTCATCCTGAATCACAATTAAAGGCCATAAAAAGTCACTCCAAGCGCCAATAAAGACAAAAATAGCCAGAGTAATTAGCGCCGGACGGATAGCGGGTAGCATTACATACCACCATAATCCTAACTCAGAAGTACCATCTAAACGAGCAGCTTCTTCAATTTCCTTTGGTACAGTTATCAGGGCTTGACGTAGTAAAAATATACCAAAGGCAGAGGCTAAACTAGGGAAAATTACCCCTAGATAACTATTTCTCAAACCTAATTGCACTGTCAGAATATATAAAGGAATCATGACAATTTGAAAAGGAATCATAATTGTGGCCACAATAGCAATGAAAATTCCGTTTCTGCCGAAAAATGATAGTCTAGCTAAGGGATAAGCTGCTAAGGAACAAAACAACAAATTTAAACCGACAGTTAATACAGATACTAGGATACTATTATATAAATAAGTGGCAAAAGGTAGAGATTGCCAGACTTGAGAGAAGTTTTCTAAGGTAGGTTGACTAGGTAATAATGCGGGTGGTGATTGCCAGATATTTTCCGTTGGTGACTTCAGTGATGTGCTAATTAGCCATAACATGGGAAAGAGCATGACTAAAGCGATCGCTCCTAGTATGGCATAAATAAGTAAAGTTTGCAGTCGGGAGTTTTTTAAATTCATCATTTGACGAAGGTGTATTAAGTATCAATTTTGTTTATTATAATTGATCAACTAAAAAATAGACTTGATTTCATAATTAATAATTATACACAGGAATTTGATCTAAAGTTACAAAAAACAAAAAAACAAGATTTCCGACTGGTTAAAAGATCCGGTACTTCTTTAATAATTCAGGTATTTAAGATATGATGAAATCGGAATTTTCAAAAGAAGTAATATTTTCATGAAACTAATTCTGAAAATAGCAGCATTTGTTACTATAATTATTTGTGTCAGTGTTACCTTAGTCTTTGCTCACAAAATTTCCCAAAGTCAGTTAACATCAAAGCCTGAGACTGTCAAAGAATGCGTAAGTGAATTTAATGGAAGTTGTCAACAACCAAAAATAGCTGTAAATGTGCCATTTATTCCTGATCAGAAATTGGATGATCAACAGCGTTTTTTAACAACAATTGCCAATAAAATTCCCACAGTTCCTGAGATTGATACATTTGAATATACCTTATTACGTTCCTATGGAACAGTATTTATTAATCAAGACTCAGAAATTAAACTACCAGAAAAAGTCATTTTAGACAATGAAATAGAAACCCAATCTTTTCAGGATCAAATCAGTATAGAACTAGTAAATGGCACAGAAGAATGTTATTTACAAAAACCAGCAGCAGCCGCTTTAAATAAAGCCAAAGAGTTAGAAAATATTTCTCTAAAATCTGGTTATGCTGGGGATTGTTTGCGTAATTTTGCCACTAATTTAAGATTTTGGAATAAATACGCAAATAGAGAAACATTAACCCAAGTCAAAGCTGGAAAAGAGACAAAAATTCTTGGTTTAGTTGCACCTCCGGGGACATCACAACATTTGTGGGGATTAGCAATTGATTTACAAATATTAACACCGGCTCAAAAACAGATTTTAAATGAAAATGGCTGGTTTCAAACAGTAGTTAATGATCTTCCCCATTGGACATATTTAGGTTGGAGAGAGGAGGACTTACCGAAATTCGGATTACAACAAAAAATCATCCAAGGAATTAAATATTGGACTACACCAATTTAACTAATTTGTAATTTGCTGATAAAATAGAGATATATTTGAGAATTGGAGCTTTAACAATGAGTTTATTTGATGATTTAAGTCGCTTTTTAGAAAGTCGTCTAGAAGAATTTTTGCGGAATAACCCTCATTTAGAATTAGAAGCACTTTTAGAACAACTACGGGAACAGGAAGAAGACACATTAAAGTTAATTTCTGAGTTACAATTGCAAGAGAAGCGATCGCAAGATGAAATTCTTTCCACAGCCCAAGAAATTCAAAAATGGCATATCCGTATTCAAAAAGCCCAAGCCGCAGGTAGACAAGATCTAATCACTCCAGCCCAACAGCGAGAAGCTGCATTATTGCGGGAAGGAAATCAAATGTGGGGACATATGCAAGGCTTAAAAGAACGCATTACCCAATCACAAGAACTACTTGGGAAAATTCAAAAACGTCGCCAAGAGGTACAAAATAAAGCAGCAGAAATGCAAACAGCCAGAACCAAAGCACAAAGCCAGCAAAAGTTAGAAAATTATGGTTGGAATACTGCTAGTAATTCTCAAAGTAATTTTGATGAATTAGAAGATAAATTTCGCCGTTGGGAAACCGAAGATGAATTAGAAAAACTCAAACGGAAAATGGGGAAATAATTACTAACAATAATATCACAGATTTAGAGATCGAATTACTACTTTGTAATCTCCTACCTTAGGGTCTTGGTGCGAAACAAAATTAGGACTTACGCCAGTGTCACAAAAAATTATCATATCATTTTTTTGTAGTCAGGGCTTTAGCAGCAGGGGGTTTTCATTCTCGGAGGTAAAGAAGAAAAAAATAGTGATCTTTCAAGAAAAGATCACTATTTTTTCAATTTAGCTATCGTTTCCATCATCAAAAAAAGCCGATGAGAATAATCAGGAAAGCAAGTAAATTGATAATGCTCATAAAAAGAACGGGCTTTATCATCTTTGGCATCAACAACTACCGCAATTGTCGCAATTTCATTTTGCAAACTACGATATAGGGCATCCATTAACAACATTTCCCCTAAACCTTTTTGACGATGATTTTGATCAACGGCTAATCTACCTAAAAGAGTAGCGGGAAGTTGAGGATATTTTGGTAGTTTTTTAGTAATTTCTATCGGCAATTCTCCGATTTGAATACTTGTTGATGATAGTGTGTAATAACCTGCGACGAAACCAGAACTTTTTTCTACTAAAACAAATGGGGCTGCTATGCGTTTACGTGCATCTTGCCCAGCTTGTTTTTGGAAATATTTATCTAATTGATCAACTCCACAACAAAAAGCCGCCCGGTTATACTTTTTTCCTAGCGGCTCTATTAAATAATTCTCAAAAGCATCAAAATTATCTGTTAACTGCACTTATATACCCATATTCTTTTTATAGCGTTGAGCCGCAAGCCGTAACTTTTCGCTGGGTTCTGGTGGAGTAAGCAGTGCTTCTACAAAAACTTCTTGGTCTTTTCTGCTTAAAACCATGATTTCATGTTCCTGAATAATCTGGTTTGCAGCACTGACAAGACTGCTAACTACAAAATCTGTAAGTGTTCGCCCTTGAATATCAGCCGCAAGTTGGAACAGTTCCTTATTCTGTGGACTGATACGGGCTTCTAATCTTTCTGATTTGGAACGCAAGGATTTTTCTGGGCTGTTTCTAGCCATTGAGTGAGTCATGATACTTCTTACACAATAAATGTGATGTGTAAATCTTTAGTGTACGGCAAATGTCCTAACAAATATAGTCTATCTACTAGTACAAAAAATGTCAACTATCCCCAATCTCCAGACTTTCCACCTGTTTTACTAACTAAATGAATCGCTTCAATTTGAATCGTCTTTTCTAATGCTTTAGCCATGTCGTACAAAGTTAAAGCAGCAATAGACACCGCTGTTAAAGCTTCCATTTCCACACCAGTTTCCGCTTTAGTTTTCACAGTAGCATCAATTTGATAACCAGGTAGTTGGGCATCAGGGATAATCTCAACGGTAATTTTCTGTAAAGGTAAGGGGTGACAGAGAGGAATTAAATTGGCTGTTTGTTTAGCGGCCATGATTCCTGCCAACCTAGCCGTTGCTAAAACATCACCTTTAGGGGTGTTTCCGGCTTGAATAGCAGCGAAAGTCTCAGGTAACATCCGCACCTTACCAGTGGCCAACGCTTGACGAATAGTGGCTGTTTTACCTGATATATCAACCATTTGAGCCTCTCCTTGAGCATCCAAATGGGTTAACGAAAAAGAATTTGAAAAATGATCTTGCATAATTGGGAAAGTGTGTGTTATTATAAATTTTGTAAGTCAAGGTTGTAAGTCAAGGGTGTGTAGCTCAGTGGACTAGAGCACGTGGCTACGGACCACGGTGTCGGGGGTTCGAATCCCTCCTCGCCCGTTATATAATTTTAAATGCACAAGCCCCTTTTTTGGAGTTTGTGCATTTTTAATGGTCTTGGGTTATGAATTGTCCCGACAATCTTATCAGCAAAGACTCAAACCAGTTCTTTAGAGTGGTTGATCAAAAAAAAGAGTTTTAGGGTTAATCGAAAAGTATTGAGTTTATGAGGAGATGTTTAATGATTAAACGCAGATAAACGCAGATGAAGGCAGATGAAGAACGATCAATTTACAATTTTCAAACCAGACGCGATTTATCCAGATTAATCAAGTTTTAAGGCATTAACTGGCACATCATCCCAAGATTTCACTGTCCGTAATTTGGCAATCCAGCCTGCTGCTGTTTGTACTGCGGTTAAATTATTTTTAAATGACTGATGACAATCAAGTGCCTGAGACTCGTTACAACAGGCAATACAGGCATGAATCATCCCAGAAGGATCAATTTGCTCATTTACCCAAATAGTCATAGTTTATCCCCCTTAAAAGTGGCGGTTATTTTTTAGATTTCACAAATCAAAAGCAAAAATCACAGGTTAGATAGAATACCTTTAGTAATTATAGCACTTCCT